>RFIQ01000139.1 GCA_003695565.1 Planctomycetota bacterium
ACGTGGCGGTAAACGTCCTCTCTCAGAAACTGGTGGGCGATCCAGAGTGCCAAGGTATCCGGCAGCAGGCCCGTGCATGGAAGGCCGATGTGGTCCAGCATCTGCCGCATGGCATAAACTCGACTGGCATTGGCTGCAAAGACCATGGCTTGGCGGCTGCTAGCGGAAATCGGCGTGTCGCTTACCCAATATCCCCATTCGATGTCTGTACCGGACGTCGGGACGTTGGCGAGAACCTCCTGGCGCAAGAACTCTTCGGTGCGTTGAGCGTCCACGTTGGTCGGCAGTAGCACGGGCCGAGCGAACGAATCGATCGATCGGAAATTGACCCAAACTGGCCCATGCTCTAGGTCAGCTTGCTCCCGCAATCGTCGCAGCGATCGCTCGATCCCCGCCTGGTCTTTGCCATCTGCATCGGTCCCAGGGGCTTCTGCCCCCACGACCGGTATGACCAATGCCTGAAGGATCACTGGACGTTCCCCATCGCGATCCTCCACACAAACGGCCTTGATCAGACGGTGGCCGATGTCGATCCCCCATCCGATGCGCGCTGTCCGGGAGCGTTTTCGCTTCGGCAGGAGCGAACGCCGTCGGACTGGTCGGGCTTGTAGGTTTCCTCCTGGAACTGCATCGCGGATCGCCTGCACGGCCAAGGCGTAGGCGGTGACCGCCAAAGCCGGAAGCGCTCCGTTGGCCAGGGTGTCCGGACGCGCGAACCATGAGGTGGGCAAACGTATGGGAACGCAATGCGGCAGTTCAGCCGACGCGTCGGTACGGGTCCGGGCAGGATACAGCAGGGGGCTGGCCGGGGCATGTTGACGCAGTCGTTGCTTGAATTCTGCCGATTCGGCTTGCCGCTGGTCGTCCGCCGGCCGCCGCGCTGCGATCTGTTGCGCTACTTGGACCAAAGCGGGGTGAACGTAGGTGGCTTGGTGCACCACGCTTTCCAGCGCGAGCATGTCCACCGCTTGCCTCTCCAGTTTGTCGATCGACGGCGTCCGCGCCGATTTCGGCAACCGCTGCACCAGAGCCACGCACGCACGATAGTCATGTTGCTTCCATAGCTGCGCGATGCGTTTGCGCGCCGTATCGACGAGCGCCTTTAGTTGCGTCTGTCGCGAGGTAGATGTCGGTTTGATCTGGAGCAACTCCTCGGCCGCCGCCAAGGCCATTTCGAGTTTGCCACCTCGCAGCGCCTGCTGGAGCTCCGTTTTCAAACGCGACTCTCGGGCCAGCACCTCTTCCGCCTGGCTACGCATGTCCCGCAGTTCCTGGCTGTACGCGCCGGTCGGAATACCTTGCAAGGCATCGATCAGGGCGCGATACCGCCTGGCCTCCCACAGCGATCGAGCTTCTACTTCCAGGTCCCGCACGCGGTCGCGGTACTCCTGGTGCGCCTGCGTCCATTCCGTCCTCAACTGTTGCATCCGGCGCACCAGATGTTCGAACCGATAGTCGCGTTTCACATCGATACGATCCAGCATGCGGATCGCAGCTTCGAATTCACCGCCTGCCGCGAGCTGTTGCGCCTGATCGATCGAACCACCAAGCGCTTCAATTCGTTCTTGCAAACGCTCGCGCAGATTGGCACCGCAGGCGCTGCAGAACGTTTGCGATAGCAAGACCTGGTTCCCGCACTGGCACGATTCATAGAGAGACTGCCCGCAGTCGGTGCAGAACTTTGCCTGACCGGTGATTCTCGTCTGGCAGTTCCCGCAAACGGTTTCGACTTCTGAAGCAGAAGCTTCCATGTTCGGTTTCTCCAGTGGACGTCACTTGAATAGAACTCGGGATGGCGTGCGGCACAGGTACCAGACTGCCGCGGGAGGCGATTACTCTGATTGCAGTCCATGCCCGCGATGCAATTTTCCCTAGGGAGCGTCCGCCTCGCCGGTCAGGCATCGTCCGCCAACACGGACAATCGGACGGGTAATTCGATCACCTCTTCCCGCTCGTCTTCGATTCCCTCGGCCTGCAGTCGAAAGCTTCCGGGGTGAAATCGATCGTACGTGGCAGGTCGGATGCGATCGTCGAAATGCAAACGGATCACGGCGGTTTGGCCGACCCGGGTTCCCCCCTCGAGCAAACGCACGTCCGCCACCAATCCGTCGATTCCCTCGATCGCGCAGTGCACGCCTCGAACCTGCTGGAGCCCGCGAAATCTCGCATACAATGTCCAGCTTTTGCGCGGCGCGTCGCCCAGGCGCACACGGCCCAGGTTGAGATGCTGGGGGTGCGTTTCGAGACAGTCGCCGTACAAGCTCATGCGTCGCATCTCCGCGTAGTGCACCGGTACTTCGACCAGCGCCGTGCCGTCGGGTTGCCATTTCATCCCACTGGCCTCTCCCTCCCTTTCCTCGCGGTCCTCCCAATCGGCTGGAGGGCGGACGAAGATCCGCACGTACCCCGTGCCCCGCTGGCCGTGGGGGCGGACCGTTACGACCACTTCCGCCACCTCTTGCAGGCCGTTTTGCAAGGTCTCGTCTCGCCGCTCGCTCAGCCGAACTTCCAGGTTCGGATCCGTGGTCTCCAGCCGCTCGATGTGGAAACTCTCCCAGACTTCGCTGCCGACCAGGAAATGGGAAGTGGCACTGCCGCCTGGCGCGATGTTTTGCAATACCAGTTCGGAGATGTTTGCTGCCAGCGTCACGCGGACACGGCCGTGCAATCGGAGGACCAGCACCGGACTCGCCGGATCATTCGTATGCAGCGTTGCCGCCTGGTGGAATTCGCGACCGGATCCACCGGTTCGCCAACGCAACCGAACGGGCTGTTGCCCCCCGGGAGGAATGGAAGTAACTCCCAATTCGATCGTCGTGCATGAACATGTAATTTCGCCGGGACGGATAATCAGGTCTTGATTTCCTCGGTTTTCAATCAGAAAGTCATGGTAAGCTTCGGCAAATGGGTCCATGTCGCCAAAATCGAATTCGCGTTGTGCGCAAACCAGTCGCGGTCTGGCTTCGGTCGGCTGCTGCAAGGCCTCCGCCTGCTGCTGCAACAACATTTGGACGCGTCGATACTCGGCCTCTTGCCCGGGGCGCACGACCGGTTTTTCCTCGATCTGCCGTACGATGCCGCCGAGTCCGACCGCCAGGCACAACACCAGACAAAAAATCAATCCGTAACTCTTCATCGCCATGCTACCTTTGCAATAATTCGGTTGCCGGAAATGTCATCCGTCGCAAACCATTTTTCGAACCGCTTTGCTGGCGTTGCCCGCGTCGCGGGAGTCTGTCGTTTTTGTAGAGCTGAAGTGGGCTGCGGGCACGATGCAAGCGTCACCCTCAGCACCTGGCGAGCATGCCGATCGACGGCTTCGAGGCTGCCGCCGGTTCGCCCCGGCGCGGCGGCGTGTAAAGACCACCGCGCCGATGCATTGGCCAAACCCTCCTCCGTGAACAACCTCGACCGATCAACACTCGGCCCTGAGGCTGGTGATCACAGTTCCAGAGCTCCCTTGCCGACGCGGAACAGGAACATTCCGCTAAAGAACTGAGCTGGACTCATCTCGACGTTCTGGCCTTGATATCCAGACTTTCCGACGGAAGCGCCGTTGGGGATGACGAATCCGGGGTTGATGAAGTTATCACCGTTCTCATCCGTAAACGAGCGAACGGACGTGTCGGCGAACACGATGTTGCACGTTTTCTTCTTGCCCGCTCCATGGGCGGCGTACCAATCTCGGGTGTCCTGGAGATAATAGTGGGCCGGGTGGGCCAGGGCGGCGACGGGAGGATTGAATGGAGGATTGGTACTCGATGAACCGGGGGTTGCTCCCGATTGCACCAGAGCGACCAGCATGCCCTCCTTCTCTGCCGCGATCTGCGCCTCGAATGAGACGGGGCCTGAATTGCCTGGATCGTCCTGCATCAATGCCACTTTGCCCGACGAGGGATCGAATGCCGCCGGGCCGTCATTCATCGTTTCACCCAGCATTTCTCCTTGCTCCAGGAATACCTTCTGTTTGCCGGAGGCATCCTGATAAGCGATGGTCCAAGCCAGGAAGGCGTCCTTGGCATCGCCTGGTGCCGTGTCGCCCAGCAGCGCGATGCGGTCCAACGAGACGCTTCCGGCTTCGGCCAACCGTTGCCGCAGCGGACCGTACGTGCCGTTGAGCCCCTTTTGCGTCAAGTTGAATGAAGGATCCCATCCGTAGAACTTGTCTCCGCCAACTGCGACCGGCTGGAGTTTCAGCATGGAGCGCGACAAGTGCCAACTGCTGGCATAATTCGTGTTGTATCCTGCGTCGACGAAGAACTCGGCGACATAGGCCGCGCGTGCATCATTGGCTGCGGGGTCGCCAGCGGGATTGACTGCAGCCAATGGGCCACTGGGAGCAAACTGGTTGCATTTACCCTGAACCAACCGGCTGGGCGATACACCTTCCTTGGGTAGGTTGGTCGCCTTCCCCAGCAAGTCGTTTAACTTCTCCAACCCCCGGATGGGATTCGATGGGCACCGCATCTCCGAGACGCTACCCGCTCCGGTGTTGACGATGTCGGCCACCCAACCGTAGGTGTCGGGGCACCCATCACGGCTGAAATCGTAAGCTCCCGTGCAGTAACGTCCCTGCGGATCGCTGTCTGCAAACACATGCAGCGCGGTGGCGAGTTGCCGGAGGTTGTTCTTGCACTGGGCATTGCGCGCCGATTCGCGGGCGCGATTCACCGCTGGCAGCAACAGGGCTGCCAAGATTCCGATGATGGAAATCACCACCAGCAATTCGATCAGCGTGAATGCCGGACGAATGTTCTTTTTCATTACTTCTACTCCAAAGCAGGTTGCTATTGCGGCGGCCGCACCGTGTGCCTGACCACCCAAAGTAAAACTCTCTAGCCGTCGAACCGATGCGAGACACCGAGCGACTGCGACTGGCCGCAAATCGGCTGTGCCTCGGCTTTCATCGAACGAACCGCGATGCTGCGCGATGGCGCTAGCCTGTCGGTGCTGTTCGAGTTTCCAATCTTTTCCTCGATCGCTGGCAGTGGCTGCCGGGACGCTGGGGCAGCATCTGCCTGGCGAACAGGGGGGGCCTCCCGGGCGACCGGGACACTTCGTGTGTTTGCGTATTACATGGGACACCTCCGTAGATCACTCGAGCCATCGTCAGTCCAGCAGCTACTCCCCGCGGTAACGCGACAGACTGAAGAATGTGGTCATGTCAGTAGGGGCGACTTCTGCTTCGTCGCTGGAGAACGGAGAGCGGCTCCCCAACCGGTACTTGGGCAGGTTCGAAAAGTTGTTCAGATAGCCGTCGCCATTGCGGTCATGGAATTGACGGACGGATCCATCGGCCATGGCTACGTTGCACACACCCCGATGCCTGGGAGAAAGGGCCAGCAGGTTTTGCGCTGTCTCTTCGTACCACAGCACGGGAGTAAAGCCCCCCGAAGGGCTCGATGCCACCGAGCTGGCGTCCGGGAAGAAGATCTCTCCGGTCGAAGCATTCCACGTGGCCGGACCTCCAAAGCGGTGGATCGCCAGAGGCGATCCGGCGGCAGCCGCATCACCCAACGGGAGGGACAGGGTGGCGTTTGCCTCGTAGGTATCGCCCAACAGCGGAACGCTGGAGGTCGACGCTCGCGAGTTATCTACCAGACGCTGGCGCAGCGGGCCGGCCGTCGAGGCGCGGCTCCACACGCCTGGCGGGCATCCGGAGATATCCGAAGCGAGAGACATGCGGGTGCGGTCGGCAAACTTCAGATCACTCCTGGCCAGGAACCAACTTGCGCCGTAATTGGTGTTGAATCCCTTTTCGATCAGCTCGACTTGGACCAACTCCCGACGGTCCACGTACGTACGGTGCGTGACTGCGGGGTCACCGACTGCACCAAAGTCGGTGATGATCCGACACGGGTTGACCAGCCACTTTCCCGTAGGCAGCCTCTCGCCTTTCCCGCCACGGGGATCAGCGCATCGCCAGTTGGCCCAATCGGTCGCCGTTAATACTTGTTCTACAGTGACCGACACACCGGCCTGGCTGGAGGGGCAAAGAAGTTCGCCGGGCAGAATCCCGCTGCGGACCAGGTCGGCCACCCATCCCTGCTCGGTAACGGCACCGTCCTCTTTCCAGTCGAAATTGCCCGTGCAGAACCTGCCACCGTTGGAGACTGCGAAGCCGTGCAGCCCCAGGGCCATCTGCCGCAGATTGTTCTGGCATTGCGTGGCGCGCGCCGATTCGCGGGCCAGGTTGATCGCCGGCAGAAGCAAACCGACCAAAATGCCCACGACGGACATCACGACCAGGAGTTCCACGAGAGTGAAACCACTCGGCACTCGGCGTTTCTGATCTATGCTACACATGCTGACGCTCCGCATCGTTTAAGGAAATGAGATCCTTTTTGCAACTCGCTGCACCCGTGTCAGCTCGTTGATTCGGCGTCGATTGTGACGCGCGTCCGG
>RFIQ01000140.1 GCA_003695565.1 Planctomycetota bacterium
CCCCCCAGCACCGTAACCCATACCGGCCCCCATACCGGGTCCCATGCCGGGTCCCATCCCCGCGCCCCCGTAACCGGCCATGCCACCTCCGGTCTTGCTAACCTCGCCGACCCATTCAACGCCGATTATCTTGGCTAGCCGCGGCATCTGGTCATCGAAGTAACGAGCGTAAGCTTCTTTTTCCGTCTTGGAGATCATGGCTGGTTCCTCGGGATACTCCAGCTTGATTTCCGGAGGCATGTACGATTCCAGCTTGCGCACCAACGAGAGGTTGGTTTCCTTGATCTCTTCGGGCCATTGCAAGATTTGGACCTGACGCTCGTACTGACGTCTCCACGCCTCTTCGACGTCCTTGGCCAATTTGTTTACAATTTCTTCCATGCGAGCTTTGGACAGATCGTTCGGGTGCGTTGGCACGGCAGATCGCACCGTTTGGATATTCGAATAATGCGTGTCCAGAGCGGACTTTTGCGCATCGAATGCCGCGTCGATGGTCGACTTGGCCATGAAAAAGCCGACGATGGCAATGATCGCCCCTAAACCAGTCACAATCCAGAACTGGTGCTTGGCCATTTGCGCCAGGATCGGTTTCAGTTGGTCCATTGCTCTTTTCCTATCTGAGCGAACTTTATTGTTCGGCGTTCTGTTGCTCTGAATCTGTCAGAAATCAGGATCAGCGGTCGTCCAAGGAAACCGGCTCGATCGATCAAGTCCCCATTCATCACCCTTTTCTTCCCCGGGTATGGGGAAGACTCCAATGGCTGAAGTGCTACAGTGCGGGTTCACCCGCCCCCACAGGAGCGCCGGCAACACCTTCCTCGCCTGCCGGCGGTGGCTGGTCGTCCCCCTGTTCTCCGTCGAGGGCCTCACCCGCCTCTCCGGCTGCTTCGGCCGCTGCAGCCGCTTCTTCGGCCGCCTTGCGGCGAGCCGCTAAACGTTGAGTCAACGGCGTCTCTTTCCAAATCATTTGCACGACGAATGTATACTTGGGAGCCGGGAAGAACCGTGGTTCCCCATTCTCGTCGACATCCGGCGTGCCCCCAGCACCGCTGCCAGCCCCCGGACCGGCACCCGGGCCATCTCCGCCCAATCCGCCGGGCCCCATTCCAGGTCCTCCGCTGCCCATACCAGGTCCCATGCCCGGGCCACCGTAGCCGCCCATGCTGGCCGCCGACGGTTTGTATTTTGGATTCGGAATTTTGAAATCCGGATCGTACGTGCCCCGCAGGACAAACGGCATGCTGAGCCCCAACTCCTTGAAGGTGAACTCCATGGTTTCCCCGTTGGGACCCACCGGCAATTCCACCGAGCCGGTCTCGATTTCGTGGATCAGCGTCTTGAGGACGAAATCTTCCAATTCATCACCGGTCGCCGCATATTCGCGCCCGTTGTGGTAATGGTAACCATTCAACTGGATGACCCATGCCTTGTTCCCTTCTTCCCCTTCAGCAGCAACCGGCCCCAGTTGTTCCTCTTCGGCAGCCGTCGCCGTGTCGGTGGCGGCGCCCTCTTCGCCCAATTCTTCCGGCTTGATCAATCCCAGGCGGATTTCGCGAGACTTCTTGTCTTCCAAGTACTTGTTCTTGACCTTTTCCACATAGGTAGAGATGTCGTCATAGAACTTGCAATCCATCTTGGTAATGAACAGGTCGGTCCGCTGGTTGTAGGGGACCTCTTTGGGATCTGGCAACGCCTTCAGATCGAAGTCCTGCGGGCGATTGAGTGCATCGAACAGGGCATAGATCAGTTCCATCCAGAGCAACCGACGGTCGGCGCTGCCGGAAACCTCCTCCCCGATCTTCTGCAACAGCTCCACCATATTCACCAGAGCCGCGTCTTCCGAAATCGCAGCATCGCTGGTCGACTTCGTTGTTTCCGCAGCCGCCATGGCATCCTTCCACAATTCCTCGTGGACGCGACCGTATCGGCCTGCATCGGCGATCAGGTGGCCTGCAAAGCCGATCAACAGCGCGGCCGCCGTAACCACCGCCCAAGGCTTCTTGGCCCGCACGATGCGTTCTTTGACGACTTCGCGAGGAACCAGATTCGTGGTAACCGGCCCTTTACCCAGCAATTCCAAACAAGCGCCGAACACGGGGACGAACGACGTCAAGTGATCCTTGAAAGCAGGAGCGTTGAGGACGTCATCACCCTGCAGTTCATTGAAATGATCCAGAACTTCGACGTCCATGGCCAGGTTCTTGCTCAGGAACTGGGCCAACCCGGGGAGTTTGACCGAGTTGCCCAACATGAGCACCGAGCCGATTTCGGCCTTCTTGTTCAAGCTGCTGAAAAATCCCTTCGAACGCTGGACTTCCGTCACCAGGTCGTTGAAGACCGGACGCATGGCCTGAAAGACCAGTTTGGGATCATCCGCCTCCATGACGTTGCGTTTCAGATGCTCCGCCTTGGCGAACGTCAACTGCAATTGCTTGGTGATCTGGCGTGTAAAGTGGTTGCCCCCCAGGGGCATGCTGCGCTGCCAGACGCGATATCCGTTGGTGAGAATCAGGTCGGTGGAATCGGCTCCCATCGCCAAAACCATGTTCCACTTCGGCGGATGATCGGGGTCATAGACGTAGTCCTCCTCGATCATGTGCCGGTCGTAAGTCACCATATTGTAAATCGCCAACGGCGCCAGTTGCAGCAGATCGACCTCGACACCCACCTCCTGCAGAGGGCGCAAGGCACGATAGACTGCATCGCGTTTCATCGCGAACAAACCGACTTCGCTCTCCAGAGCGAATCCATCGGAGATATTGCTGCCGGGCATCAACTGATAATCCCAGACCACGTCGTTCAAATCGAACGGGATCTGTTGCCGCGCTTCGTATTTGACGATGTCCGGGATTTTCTTCAGCTCCACCGGCGGGGGCTTGAAGAACTTGGCCAATCCGTTCTGACCCGCCGTCGTCAGGGCAACACGACAATGTTTCAGATCGTTACGGCCGACGAAAGTCTCCAACGCTTCCCGTACCAGGGTCTCTGCATCGGCGTCCGGCTGACTTAGGATCTTCGGATACTCGATGTAATCAAATGCCTCGGCAACCACCTGGTCGCCTTCCAGCTTGCAGCGCAGGGCCTTCAGCGCGCTCTGCCCGATTTCTATGCCCCAAACGGATGTAGATTTGGCCATGCCAAGCGATACCTCAAATAGACGTTCCACCGCGCGACAGAGTCCCTCTGTCGCGGTATTCCATATTCAGATGCGTGGTTTTTCGTGCGCACGAACTTAATCAAGAACCAGACAAGGTGTTCGATGTAGGTGAATCAACGTGAAAAGGAGCAAGGGACGATGACCACCAACCGGGCAAATAAGCAACAATAAGGAACTGGTTGAAAGCCTCGTCGATCGTGCGGAGCACTACCCGTGCCAGTAGGCTCCCTCACCTATCTCACTGTATCGAGATCCTCCCCCCGATGTCAAATTTCTAGCCGCATTCCCGGGCTATTTTGCCGAAAATTCCGGATCGCGGGAATCCCGGCAGCGACTCGGGGGCTACCCTGTACCTTTCCAAACAGTCTTACCGGAAATTCCAGATGCAGCGGTCGTTCGGATCGCCGTCGGCAACTCGCTCACCCGGCAAGCGGTCACCAAACCGGTCCCCCGATGTTCCAACCCATCATCCTTTCAGCGCCTGGTGCGGCCGACGCGCCCCCTTCTGTGCTGCGGTTTCCTTGTTGCTTGCGGCAGGGACTGCCGGGCTACCCATCGGCCGCCAGCGCTCCTTTGGCGGTTCCGGCAGGGACTGCCGGGCTACTTGTTGCCGAGCTACTCAGCGGCCCCTGGGCCCGTTTGGGGCTGGGGTCCACTTTCTCCTGCCCTCTCACGCAACGCCCGCCGTTCCATAGAATACTCACTCACGCATGTTTTGGAGCCCCCCTCGGTCGGGTAGTTTGATCAGCATGAATGCACTTCCACACGTCCGCTGCAGTTACTTTCTGCTCCCTGGCAACGAATTAGACGGATACCCGCGCTACCTGGAAAGCGATCTGGCAGAGAGCCTCCTTTCCGGCTGGCTTGCCCTGTGGCATCCAGGTCTGTTGGCGGCCTCCGGTGGTGCCCCTCAGTGGGTTTCGGCGGAAAACCCTCCTGAGGATGTGGCGGATTGTATCCTGGTCATCCCACCCTTTTCCCAGCCGCACGTGCACTCCGAATGGTTGGCACGCGCCGAGGATACCCAGGATTCGATTTGCGTAGTTCGGCCCGTTTCCAGTCAGTCGTGGTTGCAGGCCCAGGACGCACTGCTGGAGCAACTGTTGCGGCAAGGAGAACGCGGAGACGCAGCCACCGACGCGATCGGCTCGATCGAAATTGCCGTCCGCGAGCGCTTCGCGGCACTGGGGTACGCGTTTCTGCAGATCGAGCTGATGACGCGACAAATGCGGTACACGTCGAACCTGGACCGCCATCTGTTCGACCAGCAAGTCTCCCAGGCCGCCGCGGCCGCCTTGGCCGGCGAGGCCGAATCGATGCAGCAACTCCTGCAATCATGTTTCGACAGCCTGGGGCAGGAGCGAGATCATTATTACTCGCTGGATGCCAACATCCTGGACATCACTCTGCTGGCTCCCACAACGTTGAAGTCCTCGTTGGCAACACAGTTGGGCTTCGGGGGGGCGACGAGCTATCTGTGCTCCGCTCAACTGCTGGAGAAAATGCAACAGGTTGCTCCAGAGAATCTGGTGACCCTGCGAGACAAAGTGCAATCCGGAGAATCGGCTGTGGTTGGTGGTCTGGCGGCTGAGCGACCGCATCCGTTGATGACGTCGGCGGCGCTGGCCCGCGAACTGGAACGTGGCCACCACCGCTACCAGCAACTGGGTTTCCCTCCCGCCAGGGTATTCGGTCGTTTTAGTTTCGGGCTGGTGTCCGACAGCATTGCGGAAATCGCTCGGCATGATTTTCTGGGAGCCTTGCTGATCGCATGGTCCGAGGGGGAGTACCCGCGAGGTAGCCAAAGCAAGATCCAGTGGGAATCGTCCGATGGAACGTATCTCTCAGCGGTGGCGACGGACGTCTTGGACGCTGCGGACGCGAGCAGCTATGTGTCGTTCGGTTGGCAGGTCGGTGAAGCGCTGGACCACGAACACGTCCCGACCATCGTCTTGGCGCATTGGCCCGGCCACGTCTGTCCCTATTGGCATCTCTTGCGGATCGTAGCCGCTCACACCCCAGCCCTGGGCGTCTGGCATCAGGCTCAGCGCTACTTCGAGGAAACGGATCTGCCGTACCACCAAGAACGGTTGAGCCCCCATGCGTTCCGGTATAACTGGTTGGCTGCCGCTGAAAATCCAGCCGATCTAGCACGCCGCGTCGCGCAGTACCACCGGCTGCATGTGCGGTGCCAATCCCTCCAAAATCTAGCACTGCTGGAGTGGATGTTGAGCAACCGGCCGGCTCCGCCCGACTCGGCGGACGAGCATTCGACCGAGGCGAACGGCCAGACCAGTGACGATGCAGTGGTCCAAGCGATGCCAATGGAGGGTTGGTCCGACGTCCTGGCGAGTGCCTGGGAGCGCTTGGATGGGCTGATGGATGAAGGCGAGGAGTGGGTGTCCCTGGCATCCCAGATCGAGGAAGAGTTGTTGGATTACACCCAGGTGGTTCTGCAGCGTCTGGCGAGCAGGCTGGCTCCGAAATACTCCGCGGCTGCGGCCGGGGAGAGATGGCAAGCAGAATTGCTGCTCAATCCGCGCAACGCACCGTTGCGGATTCGTACGCGGACCAGCCCCGAACACAGTTTTACCGCCGGCACTTGGCGGTTCTCCGAGGGACTGGTCGGACACCACCGGTACACCAATGTCGACGTCCCCGGGTTGGGGTTCGTGGTGGCGCCGCTGGATACGTCAGGTCCAGCCGAGGTGCCCCGCAAGGAACCGGTGCTGGCGGACGAAACCGGATTGCTGCGCAACGAATTCTTCGAAGCGCAGATCGATCCTCGGCGGGGGCACCTGCGAAGCGTGCATGTACCGGGCCGTCGAGGAAATAGGATCAGCGCGATGGTGGCTCGCCGCGATCTAAAGGGCAAGGATCAATTCGTGCATTCTGAGATGATCGCGGATTCGGTCGCGCTACGAACGAGTTCTCCCATGGCTGGGTTGATTCGCGCCACGGGCGAGTTGAGGCTGGACGGCCACCCCTGCGGCCGGTTCGAGATCGATTACGAGGTGTGGCGCGGCAGCCGCGTACTGGAGATCGTCGTGCGTTTGTCCGATCTGCAGCCGCTGTCGACGCGCGATCCATGGAAAAGCGCGTATGTCCTGCGGTTGGCTTGGGCCACAGAAGCCGCGATTCTGCGGACCTTCCAGTGCGACCGGCGCCACAGTTGGCCTCGCGGGCGCGCGGTCAGTCCGCTGCTGTTGGAAATCGACGAAGCCGAGTACCG
This sequence comes from Planctomycetota bacterium, assembly GCA_003695565.1. Classification (GTDB taxonomy): domain Bacteria; phylum Planctomycetota; class Planctomycetia; order Pirellulales; family Pirellulaceae; genus Aureliella. The sequence goes on from RFIQ01000140.1 coordinate 6,390, forward strand.
AACGCACTTGCTGACGGGGGGCCTGGCCTTCCATCGCCGCGAAGACTTGCGATTCTCTGAAACAATTCTTTGCTTCGACGGAGACGCCTGCGAGTTTCGGCTGGGAATCGGCATCGACCTTCCCCGCCCCATGCAGGCCGCCCAGGACTTCGTCGATGCGCGTTATGCCCTTCCCCTGCAGGGCCCTGCGGAGGCCGGCGACGCTGTCGGTTGGGTTATCGCGGCCGATTCCAAGCACGTGGGCATCGATTTGCAAAGCCCCTTGGTCGATGCGGACAATCGAGCGCGCGGAATTCGGCTGGTCCTCTCGGAGCATCAAGGAAAAAGTGCCAACGTCCGCGTGCGTCTGCCCTACCCCCCTGCCTCCGCCGCACGCGTCGACTACCACGGCAAAGTCCTGAACCGATTGAGCGTCATCGACGATGGATTCTCGATTCCTATCCGCGCCAACGAACGGTGCCTGGTCGATGTCCTGTGGCAGCGCGGCGGGTAGCAGGAGACAGGCCGGAGAGAGGATTCCAACGACGGTTCGACGGTCGTCCATCGCCCGCAGCGCTGCGCTCCGTCAGCGGTCAGTAGCCGGACGCAGCCCGCGGCGAATCTGCTCCACTATGGGTTTTCGTTCCGACGGTGTCATGAAGTACCAGTAGCCGAAGTCTTTGTCCAGTTTTCGCCCCGTCAATTCCTCCAGACTGATCTGCGCGAACTGCCGGCCCAGCAAGTACGGATCGTCCAGCATGGCGACCACCGCCGCCGTCGCCCAGTCGGCCCGCTGACGGGCCACAGCCGCGACCGCCGCCAGGCGCGTGGGAGGGTGTGAGGATTGCAGCCAACCGATCCCCACCGGCTCTTTGTGCAACGGGTAGTTGCGCGCAATCGATGCCGGATCATAGGTCGCACCATACCACTCATTAAGGTACCGCAGGGTCCAGGCAATCGGTTGTTCCAAGTGGCACAGGTTGCAGGCGTTGGGGTGATTCGCCTCGATCATCTCCGGCTGGGTAGGCGAAAAAATGGTGTGCGTGCGCACCATGTCCTGCATTCCCTCGTTGATGTGCGGCATGTGGCAGTTCATGCAGCGATCGCCGGGCGTTGCTGGAGCGTGGTGCGTATGGCCCCGCCGAATCGTCGGATCGCGATATTCGACATGGCACGCAATGCAACTTTGGTCATCCTCGTCCGGAGTACGCGCCCAAGCCGGGCCAATCGGCCGGTGGGGGTCATGGCAATGGACACAGGACATGGCGGAATAACACGAACCGCGCATGGCGTCAGTGTATTCGGTCGAATTCCAGGTCGCGATTCCCGCCGCGTAGGTCGGGCGGTTGCCCGCGTGGCAGCGACCACAGATCGCATTGATGTTCTGCGGTGTCCTGTCCAATTGCAGCTTGGATGGATCGTCGAATACGTACATCAACGGGCTGACGGGGGCGAACGGCGGAACGTGCGTTTCCTGCTCCGTATGCTGTTCACATCCCAAATGGCACGCTTCGCAACTGATACCGAGCGTAATCGCTTTGTCCCGCGCATCGAATGCGATGAACTTGCCGGTCATCTCCATCAGCGCTTCATCGGAGAATGCTTCGGGCGGTTGAGAACCATCCCAGATGTCCGGGTGGTGCCGCGACACATAGGTGCTCAAATCGAACAGGGTTCGTTGCGGCAACGTCGAACCCATTTGAGAGGGCATACGGACGAACATATCGCCCAGTGCAAACGTGGTGTGACAGTAATTGCATGCCCGCTTGTATACCAAGGCCAATTCCACGGTCGGGTCGAACACACCCCGCGAAACGCTGACCCCTTCCTTGTCGGCGTATCCATGGTCCGGCGGTCGCACCGATTCGATCGATTCCCAGCGTTGGCCATCGGGCAATTCATCGGCCACGTGGACGATCGGCACCCACTGCCGCCGCTCGATCCAGAATCCGAACGGCAAGACGTGGTCTTCACGGTAGTAATCGTGGTCGGGCGGCTCGGGGCCAACCAACCCGCGTCCTACATAGTATTGGTAGAAACGAGAACCGATGGTTTGCGAGATCTCATACTTGCGATGCAAATCGTCGCGCAAGTACTCCATGATGAACGTGCCATGTTGGCGGTAGAAGTGGCCTTCTCCGCCGCGATAACGGATCGTGGCCTGACCGGAAAAATCGCCCGCCACTGTTTGCTCGTTGGCCAATGCGTTCATCCAACGATGGGAATGCCCCGACCAGTGGTCGTACTTTTCTTCGTGGCACTGCTGGCAGGAATCGGGACCTCGATAATCCGGCGGGGCGATGTTGCTGTCATGTGGCGAGATCGGCTGAACCATGGCACGCACGTCGGGCTTGATGCGATCCCAGACCATCGTCAAGTTGCCGCGTGTGAAGTAACGCGTCGGTCGGGACGCCCGATGGTCGTCCGTGCTCCGTTGATCGGCCTGGGGAGCAGTTTCTCCCTGAGGGCCCTGCGGGGCTGTGGCACCAGGCATCCAGTAGTGCCGGCCTATTCCGATTCCCATGAGAATCACCAGGACACAGACGACCGGCAGAGCGGTTGCCGCCCAGGGCCCCCATCGGCGCGCCCGAGAGGGCTGGGTGAGCCCCGGAGGAAGTTGCCGAGGCCCGCTGCCTGGCGCTCGAGACGAGGGCGATTTCACGCGTTTCGACTTGGGCGAGCGTCGAGATGCCATACTGTCTACTTCGATGAACCATGCATGAGGGACAGCCGACACCGGACTCCGAGTGGCCGCCCGGTTTCAAAAAGAACGGCTCTTGCTTCGACTTCGATACCAGTTTAGCCGCAGACGGTCAACCAGCGGCGGAGCGAGCCGCAGACGCCGCGGGGGAACGCGCTTGGGCGGGGGCTGCAACCCTGCCATGCCTCCACAGGAATTCGACGGGCGAACGCACTGCGGTAAGCCATACCGCTTGGCAGGCAGTTGTTTTCCATAGATTCGAGAAAAAAGATTCGGAGGATTGAATCTCCGGTAAGGGAAACGCAAACGTCATTGGGCCCAGATCTTCGGCGGAACGAAGAACCGGATCCGAGCGGCAAACCGCCATTTCGGCGATCGGGACGGGAACACCGGGCTAGATTGCTGTTTTCTCAACGGAACATTGCCTATAATGTGAGAGGTACTCGGGGCCGGAAGTGCATACGGACCACTGGCGTTGCTCCACATCGGTGCGGGGCTGGCGCTACCCTTCGTCGCACTTGTTCCGCAAGCGGGTACTACTCCTCAACCGCACCTCAGCTCGGTACTGCCCACATGCCCCCTGCGTGCATGTCGATCCGATCATCGCCGTCTGGGGCTACTACCGACCAGCCGTCGCGTTGAGGCCTTTTCCTTCGTCTCACCTCCAACCCCTCCCCCTCGTCAGATCGCTCGATTCCAGCAGCGATTTGCTTTTCGCTCAAGGAGTTTATGGTCATGAACGGCAAACGCCCCGCGCGACCGCGGGGGGACCGCGCCGCCTACCGCGGTTCCCCAGGACGCAAACGATCGGGTTTCGTAGATCCAGAAATCGAACAACGCGTGCGCGAATTGGATTCGGAACGCGAGCCGGTATCGTTGGCCGAAGAAATCGCCATCGAGGCGCGGCGCGGTGCCGAGAAACCCAGCCGGGGTACCGACCAGCCATTGCCTCAGATCTCCTTCGCCGACTTGCAGCGCATGTCCGAAGCCGAGCTGATGGAGGTGGCCCGGCAGCAGAACGTCGATCCGACAGGACTGGACACCCGCCAGCTCATCTTCCAGATCATCAAGGCTCGCCTGCGGAACAACGGGCTGATGTTCGGCGAGGGGACGTTGGAGATTCTGCCTGACGGATTTGGTTTTTTGCGCAGCGCCAAACACCACTACGTATCTTGCCCGGACGACATCTATGTGTCGCCCAGCCAGATTCGCCGATTTGGACTGCAGACCGGATCGCACGTCGCCGGACAGATTCGGCCCCCCAAGGAGAATGAACGCTACTTTGCATTGTTGCGCGTTGAAGCGATCAACTTCCACGATCCCGAGGTCCGGCACCGGACCGTTGCCTTTGACGATTTGACTCCCTTGCACCCGGACCAGCGGATCGTGTTGGAGACGGATCCAGACGTGCTGGAAACGCGGGTGGTCGATATGATCGCTCCCATCGGATTCGGCCAACGGGGGCTGATCGTCAGTCCTCCGCGGGCCGGCAAGACGATCTTGATGCAGAAGATGGCCCGCGCGGTGTTGCGGAACTACCCCGACGCTTACGTGATGATGTTGCTGATCGACGAGCGCCCGGAGGAGGTCACCGACATGGAACGCGAGGTACGCGGTCCCAATTGCGAGGTGGTCAGCAGCACGTTCGACGAACCATCCTCGCGGCACATCCAAGTCGCCCAAATGGTGTTGGAAAAATCAAAGCGAATGGTCGAGTACGGCATCGATGTGGTGATTTTTCTCGACAGCATTACCCGGCTGGCCCGGGCGTGGAACAGCGAGTGTCCGCAAAGCGGCAAACTGTTGACCGGTGGGTTGGACGCCAATGCGTTGCAGAAACCGAAAGCGTTTTTCGGGTCCGCGCGCAAAGTCGAGGAGGGAGGATCTTTGACCATCATCGCCACCGCTCTGGTCGATACCGGCAGCCGGATGGACGACGTCATCTTCGAGGAATTCAAGGGGACGGGGAATATGGAGATCATGTTGGACCGGTCCCTGGTCGACCGACGCATCTGGCCGGCCATCGATATCAATTCGAGCGGTACCCGGCGCGAAGAGATCCTGATGGACCCCGAGGAACACCGCCGCGTGTCGGCTCTGCGGCGGGTGCTGGGTGAGATGAACCCCGCCGATGCCATGGAGCAACTCCTGACACGGCTGCGCAAAACGAAATCAAATGCAGAATTCCTGATCGGCCTGCGAGCGGACTGATGGACGAAAAGCAACAACGGGTGGGGGTGGTCGTATCCACCTACAACCAAAGCATCACATCGCGGTTGCGCGAGGGCGCCCTGCAGACCCTGCACACGGCGGGATTCTCGGACGACCGGATCGAGCTGTTGGAGGTGCCCGGTGCCTGGGAAATGCCGTTGGCTGCCAGGCATCTGGCCCAACGTTCCGACATTCACGGTGTCATTTGTCTGGGGGCCGTGATCAAGGGGGAAACCAGCCACGACGAACACATCAACCGGGCCGTAAGTACGGCACTGATGCAATTGATGGTGTCGACCGGCAAGCCTATCGGATTCGGGCTGCTGACCTGTAACACAATGGAACAAGCCATCCACCGGGCCGGCGGTAATGTGGGAAACAAAGGTATCGAGACGGCGGCCGCGGTACTTCACATGCTGCGTCTAGCCGCACCACACACGCCATAATAAGACGATGCATGCGAATCGTTGCACACCGTCGGCCGACGGGCGAGGCAAGCCTTCGGTGCTGGTGCGCCGCCCTCCATGTCTATACACCATTCTGGGAGAATCCGATCGATGCACACCCGAAGATCAATAATTGTTATAGAGATTTGCCTCTGTTTGCTGGGTCTGGGATGGGAGTTGCCTCCCTCCCGCGCCGGCGAAAAACCCAACGTCGTCATTATCTACACCGATGACCAGGGGTACGGTGACACGACGTTCAACAACCGGGATGCGAAATTCGAAACGCCCAATATCGATCGTATCGCTCGGGAGGGTGTGGCATTTACCGACGGCCATTGCAGCGACACTGTGTGCACGCCGTCGCGGTATGGGTTGCTGACCGGGCGTTATGCATGGCGAACTCGGCTGAAGAAGGGAGTGATGGGGGCCGAAGGAGAATGCCTGATCGCCCCCGATCGGTTGACCGTCGCGTCGATGCTGAAATCCTGTGGTTACCGCACCGCCATGGTGGGGAAGTGGCACCTGGGGATGGATTTTCCCGGCACCAGCTACCGGGACCGGGATTGGTCGCAACCGGTCCGCGAGATGCCTTTGGATCGAGGCTTCGACTACTATTTCGGCGTCCCTGCGTCACTGAATTATGGTGTGCTGGCGTGGTTCGAGGGTCGTACCGCCAAGGTGCCTCCGACCATGTTCACAGCCAAGAAACCGAACGATCGGCATGTCGACTACCGGATTATGCCGCCCTATCACGCGACGCCGGAAGCGGCTCGACGCGAGTTGAAAGGCGCCCCCATCGAGGTAGCTCCCGACTTCGTCGATGACCAGTGCTTAACGCGCTTCACCGATGCCGCCATCGCCTGGCTGCAGAAGGTCACGCGTACCGGGTCGGCACGCGAGGCGCGGCCCGCCCCGTTCATGCTGTACGTCTCATTGACCTCGCCCCACTATCCAGTGTGTCCCCGACCGGAGTTCTATGGGAAAGGCCAAGCCGGCGGGTACGGCGAGTTCATGGTCGAAACCGATTACCATGTTGGGCGATTGCTCAACGCCCTCGAGGAACTGGGAGTATTGGACGATACGTTGGTCATCTTCACCAGTGACAATGGACCGGAGAATTCGTGGAAGCAACGGGCGGAGCAGTTCGAGCACCATAGCAATCACATCTATCGGGAGGGGAAGCGTTCGATTTATGAAGGAGGGCATCGCGTGCCGTTCTACATGCGTTGGCCCAGCGGTATCGATGCACCGGGGCGTAAATGGGAAGGAACCGTATGCCAAACCGACGTGTTGGCGACGCTAGCCGAAATCGTCGGATTCGACTTGCCTGCCGATGCCGGTGAGGACTCCTACAGCCTGGCTGCCGTCTTGCGGCCGGGCACCTCGCAACTGGACCACCCGCCCGTCATCCATCACGCCGCCAACGGCCGATTTGCCGTGCGGCGCGGCCCATGGAAGCTAGTGATGCCCCACGGAAAACTGCCGATTGAACTCTACCACCTACCGGACGATCCATCCGAAGCAAGAAACGTGGCAGAAGAGCACCCCGACATCGTTGCGCAGTTGCAGGAGGCGATTACGAAAATCGTGCTCGATGGGCGTACGACCCAGGGCCCCGCACAACCCAACGACACCGGCTACTGGGCCGACTTGACCTGGATCGACCCGGCGGAATACCCAGCACATCGATGACCCGCACTTGGTAGCCGGTCCCGCCACGTCCGG
>RFIQ01000141.1 GCA_003695565.1 Planctomycetota bacterium
AGGAAATCGAGCAAGCCCTGCAGTCGGAAAAGCCGGTGGGGCCGGTCAAGCTGACCTTCCGCCAGGTAGGACAATTGACGCAGCAGGGGGCCATGGGCTCCACCGGCAACGGCTCCGGCAGCGCCGTCGGCCAGGTGTACGTCGAACTGCAGGATGCCGGGTCCCGGACGCTCAGCTCCGCAGAGTTGATCAACCGTTGGCGCAAAGCGGTCGGAGAGATCGCCGGTGCCGAACGCATTACCTATGATTCGGCTTCGGTTGGCCCCGGCGGACGCCCGATCGAGTTCAAGCTGCTGGCGCCTTCCTCCGAGCAGGAGCAATTGGATCAGGCCGTGGAAGCGGTCAAGACGATGCTGGCCGGATTCAAAGGGGTGTACGACATCCGCGATGATGCCACGCCGGGAAAACTGGAATTCCAGATACGGTTGAAGGAACGTGCCAAGACGATGGGGATTACCGAAGCCGATTTGGCGGAGACGATTCGCAACGCCTACTACGGAGCAGAGGTCATGCGCCTGCAACGTGGCCGCCACGAGGTCAAGCTAATGGTGCGATACCCGGAAGAGGAACGGACGTCCCTGGCCGAGTTTCATGAAATCTATGTGCGCGGCGACGACGGCATCGAACGGCCGATCACGGAGTTGGCCGATATCACCGTGACCCGCGCGTACTCGGAAATCAATCGCTTGAACCAGCGCCGAGCCATCACCGTTACTGCGGATGTCGATACCAACGAGGGAAACGCCTATGAGGTCACCGAACAACTCAAGCAGGACATGGCAGAGTTGTTTCGCGTCAACTATCCGGCCGTTTCCGTTACTTGGGAGGGGCAGGCCCAGCAGACAACCGAGTCGATTAACAGCTTGATTCTCGGATCCTTCGTAGCCATCATGGCGATGTTCGTGCTGCTGGTGCTGGAATTCCGGTCTTATATCCAGCCGCTACTGATCTTGTCCATCATACCGTTCGGCATCATCGGGGCCGTGTGGGGACATTGGGTAATGGGACTGGAAGTCACCTTGTTCAGTTTCTTCGGCCTGGTGGCATTGACCGGCGTCGTGGTCAACGACTCGATCGTCCTGATCGACTTCATCAACCATCGCATTCGCGACGGCATGGATCAAGAAGAGGCGCTGCTGGAAGCCGGGCGTCGACGGTTGCGGCCGGTATTCCTGACCAGCCTGACGACCATCGGTGGTCTGGTTCCGATGTTGCTGGAAACATCTTTTCAGGCGCAGTTCCTTGTTCCTATGGCGACCAGCATCGCTTTCGGGTTGATGCTGTCGACACTGCTGGTGATCTTTCAGGTACCGGTGTTCTTTAAGCTCTACCTGGGATTCATCCAGGCGTTCGGTTTCGACCCCTCCCATGCCGGCGGTCCGGCGATGCCGCGCCCCGAGGGCCAGGCGGAATCGGAACAGGACCCGCCCCCTGCCGGCGAAGTCGCACCCGCTGGGGCGTGATCGGAGGCGCGCCAGCCGCAGGCAACGGGGTCATCCAGGGGCAAAATGACTCGAAATCAGGGCGACCGCATGTTTGGCGTATTGCCGATCCATAAACCGGCCGGCATTACCAGCCGGGATGCCGTCAACCATATACAGCGGATCCTGCGGCCGCGGCGCATCAAGCTGGGCCATACCGGAACGTTGGACCCGCTGGCCACCGGCGTGTTGCTGATCGTGGTCGGTCCGGCCACGCGGCTGGTCGAGTTCGCGCACGAAATGGAAAAGGCGTATCGGGGGCGGTTTCGGCTGGATGCCCATAGCCCTACACTCGACAGCGACAGCCCCTGGTCGCCCATCGATCCGCCGGTGGTACCCGACCAGGAAGCTTGGCGGAACGCCGCGGCGCGGTTCCTGGGTCGGATTCGACAAGTACCTCCCGCGTATTCGGCTGTTCAAACCGGCGGCCGCCGCGCCTACGAACTCGCCCGCCGTGGCCAAACCGTCGATCTGCCATCCCGCCAGGTCGTCATCCACGCTCTGGAGACGATCGCCTTCGAGTACCCGCACGTGACGATCGATGTTACCTGCAGCACCGGCACGTACTTGCGCAGCTTGGGCGACGACATCGCACGGTCGCTAGGGAGCCGTGCAATCATGGAGGAACTGACGCGAACGCGCATCGGCCCGATCGACCTGGATCAATGCGTGGCACTCGATCTCCTGAGCGAACCGGACGACATCCACCAGCACTTATTGCCGCCATCCGTCCTGATTCCACACATCCCTCAAGTCTCGATCGATGCGGATGCCGCACGGCGCATCCGGCAGGGACAGACCGTGCCGGATCTGGCCCTGCCGGCTGCGTCCGCCACCGCTGGTGCCCAACCTGCTCCGCCCCCGCGCGTGGCGGCGTTCGATTCTCGCGGCCAACTGGTAGCGATCCTGCGGAGCGATGCCGCCGGAGGTTATCGCCCTGAAAGGGTTTTTCCTACGACTGCCGCGGCCATCCAACCCAGCACCACCAAGACGCCACACAGCCCCGAATCCTGATGCCGCATGCCGAAATGCAGCATTTCGAACAAGCGCATGGAGACCGTCGTCACCCCCGGTGGCAAAACCAGTATCGTGCAACTCAACTCACCTACGCTGAAGATCATCAAGCAAACGGCGGCCCCCAACCATTGCCGCCAAGTCATCGGCCAGACGACGCGGGTAGCCAGCTCCCACCGAGTCAGGCCATCGACTCGGGCTTGCTCAAACACCGCGCGGCCCACCACACTGGTGATGGCCACCACGAAAATCCAGCCGATGGGCAGCAATCGAAATTGCTGGGCCAGGACCGGGGCGGCCAGCGTCGAATCGTACAGCCATCCCAGAATGGCTGGAGACGAGCGGTTCAGGCCGGTCGTGATCAACAATCCCACCAGCGGCCCGGGGACGGCCAGCAGCATCAGGATCGCCAGGCCGAGCCACTGCCGCATGCGGGGCGGGCACAGGGCGTAGAGCGTCACGGCCGAACCCACCGCTACCGCGGTACTAGTCACCGCCAACAAAGCGCTCCAGTAGTATTCCGGTGTAAACAGGACGAGCGTTTCTCGCAGCGTCGTCAGCAATCGCACGAGACTCCAACCGTAGCGCACCGGTTGGCCATCCACCACCACCGGCTGCCAACCGGCCTTGACCACCAGGCTGACCAGGGGCAGCCCGACCAGGGCAAGTGTGCCACCCCAGGCACCAACGGTCCACATCCACCTCCCGCGTCCCAACCTCCACACCTCGCCCGACGCACGGATACGCCACTGGCCCAGTCTCCCCAGTCCGGCTCCGCGCAGCACGATCAAAACTATGCACCAGAGAATTGCTGCGACGCCGATACCGGTCCACCAGGTTCGATAGCTGATCCAGCCACGACTGGCGTCCAAGTACACGAGCTCGGCCAGGGACGTTACCTGGTAGAGATTCGTGACGACCATCTCCGTCATCACGCTGGTCACGCACCAGAGGACGGCCAGCATCATCCAGGGGCCGGATCGCGGCAGAACCACATGCCTCAGGGCGAACCAGTTCCCGCCATCGGTCCGGGCCACCTCTTCCTCGGAGCGCGGCACCAGCACAATTCCCAAGCCGACGATCAGCGCGACCCAGGGTATGCACGCCAGGGCATGCACCAGCCCGGCCGCCATTAGATTTTGCCATGGCGAATCCAAACGGACGGGGCTCAACCAATCGGTGGGCAACCAACCCATGCCGCGCAACCAACCCTGCATGCCGAAACCGGCGCTCCAGCCTCCGGCGAATACGTACAGGGGGATGGCAATCTGGCTGCACACCAACATCCACAACCACTTTCTCCCGGGCACATCCGTGCGAAAACAGAGGATGGCCAGGGTCGATCCGACAGGCATCGCCACCCCTGCGCACAACGCGATCAACCCCAGGGTATTGATGACCGCGGTGGAGAACTCTGCTGGGGACACACCTTACCTCTTGCGCCGCGTTGTCGCTGGAAACGATCCCGGTTCTTGGCCACTGGCCCCTCGTGTGCTCTGGAGCACGGAACATGCGCCTGGAGAGCCCCGGCGGGGAGCCGATGGCCTACTTGAATTGGTTCTTGTTGCGAAGGATGTGGTGATAGTGCTGGGCGAACCGGTGCGCCTCATCGCGCACATACTGCAGCAACCGCAGGCTGAAGGCGTGGCGGCTCAAACGCAGCGGCTCCGGGCGCCCCGGCAGAAACACCTCCTCCTCGCGTTTGGCCAGCGACAGCAGGACGGGCGGGTCGACCCCGATATCGCGGAACGCGGCGACGGCTGCGTTCAACTGCCCCTTACCGCCGTCGATCAACAAGATATCTGGAAAGGCCTCCGCCTGATCGGCCAACCGGCGAAACCGCCTGCGGACCACTTCGTGGATGCTGCGAAAATCATCGACGCCGCGCACATCGCGGATCTTGTAGCGCCGGTACCCGGGTTTGAACGGCAATCCATCGATGAACTGTACCAGGCTGGCCACCGTGTCGCTGCCGCCCAGATGCGCGATATCGACTCCCTCCAGGATCCGCGGCTGGGTCGGCAGCTTGAGAACTTTCTGCAACCCCTTGAGTCCCTTCTTGGGATCGACATAGAACACTTCGGGTTGCACATGCGTATCCAGTTCACCACGCTCGTCGAGGCTCTCCAGCATGCGGATTTCGTCCCGCAACCGCGCGGCTTTTTCGTACTGCAGATCTTTGGCTGCCTGTTGCATCTCTTTGTGCAACTGCTGCAGTAGTTTCTTCTTGCCCCCTTCCAAAAAGGTTTGCAGTCGGCGGATGTCCTGACGGTATTCTTCCTTGCTGATTCTCAGGTTGCACGGCGCGGTGCACTGATTGATCGATGCCAACAGGCATGGCCGAAACCATTGCCAACGCGGATCGGATGGATCGATGTCGAGATGACAGGTACGGAAACGGAAAACTCGCTGCAGCACCTGCAAAGCGCCTCGCAGCGCCCCGGCGCTGGCAAATGGCCCGTACAGTTTGACTCCCTTCTGCTTGGGAGTTCGCGTGATTTCCACGCGAGGAAAATCCTCGCGAGTGTGGATCATCAGGTAGGGAAAACTCTTGTCGTCCTTTTGCTCTTTGTTGTGCTTGGGCTGCACGTCCTTGATCAAACGGCTTTCTACCAGCAGCGCATCGACCTCGCTCTCGCACTCCAGAAAATCGATATCGCAGACCTCGCGAATCCAGTCTGCGGTGCGCGGATCGGTGGTTGCCGCCCGCAAAAAATAGCTCCCTGCCCGGCTCCTAAGATTCTTGGCTTTACCCACGTAGATCACTCGACCGGCGTGATCCTTCATCAAGTACACGCCGGGGGAGGTGGGAAAGGTGCGGACTTTGGCCGCGGCCCGACGAAACCCGTGCGGCATCTCGGTCAGGAAATCGGCACCGGTGGTGTCCTCGGTGGTATCCCCGCCCCTCGATGGCGTCGCATCGTCGGACTCAGGCCCGGCGGAGAGATCGTGTTCGCTGCCTGCGTTGTGCTCGTTCATTCAACCATATTCTACGCCGTGCCATCAGTATTGGATCAAGCTGAATATGGGGTAGTGGGCCAGTCGCTGTTCACCCTTGAGGGCCGTCAAGTGAATGCAGAACGCACATTCGACGATTTCGATGTCGTTGAATTTTTCCAACAGCTTCAGGCAGGCATGCAGGGTACCACCGGTGGCCAGCAAATCGTCGACCACCACCACCCGAGCGCCCGGAGTGAGTGCGTCCTGATGGATCTCCAATGTGTCGCTGCCGTACTCCAAATCGTACGAGTGGCTGTGGGTGTCGAAGGGGAGTTTTCCAGGTTTCCGCACCGGAACGAAGGCGGCCGACAGACGTAAGGCCAACGGGGCACCGAAGATAAAACCGCGTGATTCGGCGGCGACCACCGCATCGATCTGCTGATTCTCGTAGCGCGCCGTCAGCCGGTCGATGGCAGCAGAAAACGCCTCCGGACTCGCCAACAAGGGCGTGATGTCCTTGAATAGAATCCCCGGTTTGGGGAAATCGGGAATGTCGCGGATATAGTTGCGAAGGTCAAGCGTCGTCGTCATGGTGGAAAACATCAACAGTAAGGGAGAAAGGCGGGAGAGCCGACCGCAACCCGCACCGACGGCTTCTGCATCGGCCGAAAGTATACCTCAGGCCAACCCGCTGAGCATGTGGGATGCCCCCATTTTTTGTACCAGCGGTTTGAAAGTGAGTCCCTTTCGCCGAAAGGGACTCTGCCGTGCCTGGAAGAGGGTTGTTGGGCTGGCCACGGGGCGAAACTAG
>RFIQ01000142.1 GCA_003695565.1 Planctomycetota bacterium
GACCACTCTGCTCCAGCGCGTCCAAGACACTGCCCACGGCATCATCGGCTCGGCGGACCGAAGAGTAGTACCGTGCCAATTCCGCCCGAATCACCGAATCATCGTGAAGGAATCCAGGGATCGGAACTTCTTCAGCAGAGTAGATGCGGCTCGGTACGTGTGGATCGACCCCTCGCTTCACCTCAGAATAAAACGGCTTGTGCGGATCGGCGATGTTGATCAACACGCAAAACGGCTTGCCGGCCAACCGTGCCGCCTCGATGGCCATCCGCGTCGACGCGCCGTAACTGGCGGCATCTTTCACATGAGGACGTGTACCATCGGGGGGCGCATCTAAATTCAGATCCCAAGCGTAGGGTGAATAGGGAGTCGAATGCGAGACCTTGTGACGAATCGCGGTGAAGTAACCCGCCTGCCGGGCCAGGTCGCATAGCACGGGGTAATCCGGATCTTTGATTTGATAAAAACCTTCCACGCGGTTGTTATGCGGATAGCGTCCCGACCACATGACATTGCGGCTGGGCATGCAATTGCCAACTTGTACATGGGCGTATTCGAACCGCATAGCCTGCTGCGCCAGCCGATCCATGTTCGGCGTGGTGTCGCGAAGACGGGCGCCAAACGCCCCCACCGAATCGCAGCTCATGTCATCCACGGTAATGATCAGCACATTCGGCTTGTCCAGCGCCTGAGCGACGCTGGCTGCGATGCACCAGGCCAAGCAGCCGGCCACTCCGAGCGCCGCCACGTGAAACCCCTCCAAAACCCATCGATGGTTTGACATATGTTCACACCTCGAAACAAGCTGGTATCGACGTATCCTCAATTCGGTTGCTTCCCCACAATCGGCGAAGACGACGCCCCGCCGAGCGATGACGAGGCTGCGAGGGGGCCAACGCAGCCCGAGTGCTGGGCAGCACGCTTCCCTATCATACTCGATCCAACACCACGTCTTCCAACAACCGCAGCATGGACAGCAGACTGCGTAGCGTGGCGGTTTCCATGGCGGTGTGATACGCCGACGTAGGCAATTGCAAGGTCGTCCCCGTGACGCGTCCCTCGGTCGCCTGAATCACCCGGCCCAATTCAGTCCGCCCCAGCGACAATGGCTTCTCGCGCCGCTGATTCAGTTGCAACACGAACTCATCCTTGAACCGGTACTTCAAATGCAACCGGTCGCAGTGTTCGCGCAACAAGTCGGTCAGTCCACGGTCGAAGATCGCGTTGGCATCGCGGTAGCGCAACACCACGTCTTGCGCCGTGAGTTCCTCTTGCGACGGAAACGGACTGGTATCCAGCACCAGCAACCGCTGCGTGCTGACGTCGTGCCGCTGAAACCACTCCACCAAATATCGCCAACTCTTGCCGGCCTCCTCGCCCGCTGTGAAAAAAACGGTGCCCTGAAATCCTCGGCGAATGAGTTCTATCAACAAGGCCACGCTGACAACATTGTCGAGCTGCGCAGAGACCGACGCGTCGACCACTTTCAACCGATCGAGAAATGCGACCGGCGTGCCCGGTTGCAGGTACTCGAGCCCCCGGATCTCGAAGATCAAGTTCTTGCGGCGAGGACAAATATAGCTGTCCTCGATCGTCCCCTGCCCCAGGTATGCGCCATCATACGGCGCATGGGCCTGGACACGCTGCCCTCGAAACCGACCAGCCACAACCTCCATGAATTGCTCGGATACCGAGTCCCCCGTCAGCTCCCCCCGATTGGCCGCGATGAATGCGGCATACTGAAACTCGTTGGGTCCGGTGCACAGCAATCCGTGCCGATCGACGTGGGCGGAAAGGTACATGCTGTCGGGACGCTGCCCCTGTGCTACCAGCAACCCATAGTATGCAGTGACGCGGATGTCGAAGGTTTCCAACTCACGGCGAATCACTCGAAAAAATGCATCCTCCATTCCCACCACCGAAGGATACCGCACCAGGTCGCGCAGCAAATGCAGGAACTCCGTGAAATCGATATCCAACTGATGCCCGTCCAAATTGCATTTCTCCAGTGCATTTGCGCGCATAATTGGGACGAACAAAGCTCGATGGGACCGGTCGTCCCGGCCCCTCCGCGCTCTGGACCATCAATTCACTTTGCCCTTGGCCTGCAACTTGGCCCACGAATCCCGCAAGGCGACCGTACGATTGAAGAC
Source organism: Planctomycetota bacterium (assembly GCA_003695565.1). Lineage (GTDB taxonomy): Bacteria > Planctomycetota > Planctomycetia > Pirellulales > Pirellulaceae > Aureliella. The sequence goes on from RFIQ01000142.1 coordinate 2,154, forward strand.
GGGCCGGCCCGGCTGGGAATCGACTTCATCGGCCACGAAGTAACCCGTTCGCTCGAATTGGAACCGCTGTCCCGGCTGGGACTCGGCCAGCGCCGGTTCCGCCTTGGCTACGACCTCCTGCAACGAATCGGGGTTCAGGTTGTCCAGAAACGTACCTCCTGGCGGCGCTTGATCCGGGTTCTCGCACTGGAACAACCGGTCATACAGCCGTACCGGAACATCCACTGCATGGGCGGCACTGACCCAATGAATGATGCCCTTGACCTTGCGTTGAGCAGTTCCACTACCGCTGCGCGTGGCCGGGTCGTAGGTGCACCGCAGTTCGATCACTTGTCCCGTCGCAGGATCTTTGATGACTTCCTCGCAGCGAATGATATAGGCATACCTCAACCGGACTTCACCGCCCGGCTTGAGCCGAAAGAACTTGCGCGGGGCATCCTCCATGAAATCATCCCGCTCGATCAACAATTCCCGCGAAAACGGAACCTGACGCGTGCCCGCTGCGGGATCCTCGGGATTGTTCACCGCTTCCACCATTTCCACCTGGTCGGTGGGGTAATTGGTCAACACCAGCTTGATCGGGTTCATGACGACCATGGCCCGCTGGGCCGTTTGATTGAGGTGGTCTCGGACGCTGTTCTCCAACACACCAACATCGATCGTACTGTTGAACTTGGCGACACCGATGCGCTCGCAAAAATCACGGATGCTTTCGGGCGTGTATCCGCGACGCCGCAACCCGCGGATGGTCGGCATGCGCGGATCATCCCAACCAGCCACATGCCCCTCTTTGACCAATTGCAACAGCTTGCGCTTGCTCATCACCGTATAGGTCAGGTTCAACCGAGCAAATTCGATCTGTCGCGGATGAAAGATCCCCAAGGCCTCGCAAAACCAGTCGTACAAGGGCCGGTGATCCTCGAATTCCAATGTACAGATCGAGTGCGTGATGCCCTCGATCGAGTCGCTCTGTCCGTGCGCCCAATCGTACATCGGGTATATGCACCACGTGTCCCCCGTGCGGTGATGGGATGCATGCAGTACGCGGTACATGACCGGATCACGCAAATTCAAGTTGGGGCTGGCCATATCGATCTTGGCGCGCAAAGTCCGCGAGCCGTCGGGAAACTCACCAGCTCGCATGCGGGCGAACAGGTCCAGATTCTCCTCGACCGGACGATCCCGATAGGGACTGTTCTTGCCCGGCGAGGTCAATGTGCCACGGTACTCGCGGATTTGCTCCGGTGTCAGATCGCACACGTAGGCCAACCCCTTGCGGATCAATTCGATCGCCCAGGCATACAACTGCTCGAAATAATCCGATGCATAATGCAGCTCATCCCATTGGAATCCCAGCCACCGGACATCGTCTTGGATCGCGTCGACGTACTCCTGCTCCTCTTTCGATGGATTGGTATCGTCGAATCGCAAATTGCAGGTGCCGCCGTACTTCTTGGCCAACCCAAAGTTCAGGCAGATACTCTTGGCATGCCCGATGTGCAGGTAACCATTGGGTTCCGGTGGAAAACGTGTCTTCAGTTTTCGGCCGGCGAACCGCCCCTGGAGATCTTTCTCGATCTCCTGTTCGATAAAATTCAATCGTCGCGTGCTGCCTTCCGATTCCGTGGCGCTCATAGATATCCCTTGCTGCATCGCTGGATGGATGATGGTGGAATGGGGCTGAGCCGGTAGCCCAGATCGGTTGCGATTGTACGATGAGGAGGGAAAGAACGCAGGACCTATCGGCGCGTCCTGCAGCGAAAAATGCTTGACCCTCGATGCCTTACTCACCCGACGAGCCCCACTCATGGAACTCCCGCAACTCGATCCTATCCGCGCCGCCATTGGAAAGCTGGCCGAAGCTCTGCATCCCGTACCCACCGAGACCCTGCCCCTGGAATCGGCTTGGGGACGGGTAGCGGCCGCGGAGATTGCCGCCGATCGAGACTCCCCGCCGCTGGACGTGTCGGCCATGGACGGATACGCGTTGCGGATTTCCGATCTGGCATCCACCGACACCTTGCCGGTCGCAGGTACGATTCCCGCTGGTTCTCCGCCGTTGGAGCTTCCCCCCGGAGCCGCCATCCGCATCTTTACCGGTGGCCCCGTTCCGGCCGGTGCGGAATGCGTTATCCGCCGTGAAGACACGCGTGAAGGGCCGGATGCCGTGACGGTTCTCGTGCCGCATGCTTCGTTGCGTCCAGGTTTGAACATCCGCCGCCAGGGAGAGAACATCCGAGCCGGTCAGCCCATCTTGCCCGCTGGAACGCCTCTGGTCGGGGCGACGGTCGCGGCAGCCGCCAGCTTTGCCGGTCCCCAAGTCTTGGTCCACCGCCCCGTCCGCGTGGCCCTGCTGACCACCGGCGACGAAGTCCTGGCACCCGGCGCGACGGCCCAGCCCTGGCAGATTCGCGATTCCAACGGGCCGGTCCTGCAGACCTGGGTCCGCGGCCTGCCTTGGGCCGAAGTGACGTCCGCGGGGCGGCTTCCCGACCGGCTGGATTCGGTCAGCCAACGGCTGCAGTCCGCCTTGTCAGAAGCCGACGCGGTCCTGCTGACCGGTGGCGTTTCCATGGGCGATGCCGATTACGTCCCGGAAGCCATCCGCAGCATCGGCGGCCAGGTCGTGTTCCATCGTCTGCCCCTGCGGCCGGGCAAACCCGTGCTGGGAGCGACTGCGGGGGGCAAACTCATCCTTGGGCTCCCCGGCAACCCGGTGAGCGTCGCCGTGACATCCCGGGTGTTCGGCGCCCCCCTGCTGCGGAAACTGGCCGGCATCTCCCCTTTCTTGACCACACATCCTCGCGTCCAACTGGCCGACCCCGATGGGCAAACCCTCGATTTGTTCTGGTATCGCCTGGTCCAATTGAACCCGGTCGATGGCACGATTCGCTTGGCTCCCAACCGGGGATCGGGCGACGTGGTGGGGCTGTCGCACAGCGACGGGTTCGTCGAGATCCCGCCGGGGCAAACTGGATCCGGGCCCTGGCAAATGTGGAGCTGGTAATTGCCGCCGCCCCGGTCGCCTCGACAAAGGGAGCCGCGTGGCCGGCGGGTCCGCGCCGGCAAGAGCCTGCCACCGACTCCGCCACCCACCGGTCTTGGAGGCTGCCCAAAGCGTCTGGATCACCGCTGGCGGCCAGCGCCTTGATCAAAACGTTGCGACTGAGCCCGCACGGCATCGATTCCATGCGGCGACAATCCGGCAGCCCAGTGAATGCCCGCCGACAGCAACGCTTCGAACTCCGGGTGATCGAAATCGTCGGCATGGCCCAGCGAGGTATAGAAGGAACGCCCGCCGTCGCTGCGAACAAACGTCCAGGCCACCGGTTCGGGAGGCATATCGGCTAGTGAACCGTATGCCAACACGCCCGTGCCGGGCTGCAGCGGCGAGACCTTGTACAACGATCCAGAACTGGTCCAACCTCCTCCATCCCCCACGGCAGCCACGATGGGGTGCTTGGCGGCCAGCGGTGCCAGCATCACGGAGGGATGCAAGTCGTTGGCATGATGTCCCGTGTAGTTTCCGCCGAAGACCACGGCATCCCATGCATCCCAGACTTCGTGCCCTGGCGGCGGCTCGGCTCCCCGCAAAGAAAACGCATGGCTGGCGGTGCGAATTCCAATCACTGGTTTCCCCGCAGCCACGAATCGCCGCAACCGCTCCATGTCCGCCGAGAGCAAGGCCCGCCGACGAACGCTGATCAACAAGGCATCCGCCCGGTCGATTTCCTCCAGCCCCACGATGTGATGCCGCTGGGTATCGCTACCATAACAAATGGACACACTGAAGTGCTCCCCCAGGTGCTTCTCTGCAAATCGCGGCAATGTCTCGGCCGTCTGATACTCGTCCTCTGCGATCAGCATGACCAGATGCAACCGCCGGTCATCGCGAAACCGAAACGGCGCGTCACCAAGAAGCTGGTCGCTGGAGATTGTCGGACAGACATAGCGTTCGATGTGGCGGATAATCCGATCCGTTCCGGTAAAATGATTGCAATAGGGCCAATCCCGCGGGTCGTACATCGTATCGGTCAGATCGCGCGCCAACACGACGTTCTTGCCCGCAGCCGCCAATCGCCGCAACCCAAACGGCCTGCCCAACACGCACATGTTCGTGTGCACACCAACCAGGATCACATTGTCGATTCCCCGGTGTTGCAGGATGCTCCAGATCTCCTGCCCATCATCGCTGATGTAGTCGAGACCGGGATCGATGGCGATGGCTGGAGTCTGCCTGATCCAGGGAGCACGCGGATTTCGGCCATCCGCTTCCAAGCGCTGCGCCCATCGCCCGTGCTCCTCCCAGTCGTCGTCCTCACCACCATCGCTTTGATCGAGCGGGTATGCAGCCATCTCCTCGCCGGGAATCTGATCGCACCAGGTGCCGATGTCGTCCGGCATGTCCGATGCTCGGGGAGTCCCCAGAGCCCGAACTCGCGCGGGATGACCCTCGTAAGCCCCCATACAACTGCTGGGCGCATGGATCACCGTCGCCCCCCGCTGCCGCAGCGCGCGACAAAAGCCATCGATGCGCGGCGCCAGCTCGACCACACGGCGCACCGCATTGACACTGTGATGCGCATCCCACATATCGCACACGATCACCGCCGTCTGCCGAGCCGGCCATGTCTCCTGACGATACAACCGATGGTACCGCGACGCGCCCGGCGAAGTCGGCTGCTCGAATCGCAGTCGCCACGACAGAGGCTGGTCCGCTTGGGCGGCCGGGATAACCAGCACCATCAGTTGCCAAGCCATCCACCATCCCATCCGCGTCGACGCTCCGGCCAGCCACCTCCGCCCCTCGACACCCATCGGCACTCGCGTTTTCATTTCTCTACTCCAGACCATAACCTTCCTCGATCGACCCCTTCGGCCACTGCCATCCCGCCGTCGGCTTTCCCATCTGTCTGCGCCCCGTTGTACTCGTCTCAACGCGGCAAATCAACCAAGAACGCAAACCGACGTGCAGGTACAGAAGCCCCGAAAAGCGAAGCGCTCCGGTGCAATGACGCGCTATCCCTTCCTGGCATCAATCGGTATCCAATAGTTTCCATTTTCCGTCCTCTTTCTTGAGTTCAAGATGCCATTGCTGGCCCGGCCGCGACGGCATTTGCTTGACTTGAACGAGAATGAATTCGTATTCATCCTTCCGTTCCTGTCGGCGAGCGATCAGAACATCTTTGCCATTCTTGTCCTTGATTGCCTTTTGAACTTCGGCAAACAGTTGGACGATGGCCGCCCCAGGTTCGCCTTTCATGAATTCAATGAACTCTGCTTCGCCGATCTGGTCGCGAAGATATTTGTGGCAGTACGTCCTGTACAGCGTTCGGAATTCCTTCTTGGCCAGAAGTTTGTTTATGGCCTCGACAGCATCCTTCGGTGTTTGTTTTCTCGTCCGCTTTTTTTGATCATCATCGGCCTGCGCGAACACGGCGAGCAGCAGGGTGACGGCAAGAAACAGGTTAGTCATTGGATGAAACTCCGTTTACAAGGCAGAACGACCGAGAATCAACGGGCGGCGGGAGACGCTGATGATCTCTTGATTAAATGAGGAATCCGAGTTTACCGTGGCTAGAGTAGCAGATGTCGGTGAATCTTGGGAGGACGAGAGATGCAGGGCTAGCATCGGACTACGCCTGAATTCCCGTGCTATCGCTCGATCGCGAAGCACTTCTCGGATCTTGGTCAGGTCGCCCGCGTCGGCCCCGGATGCGTTGGTCACCGACCGCGCACGCAGCTCCATCGCTCGGCCCGCCTGAAACCGTTCCTCGTCGGTGGAAATGGACGCTCCGCCGCCCGGCCCCCTGATCCGCTCCCCCGACGCTCGGCCAGTTTGACACCCAAACCACCCACAGATAGACTGCAATCCCATGGAGAAAACCCCTCAGAAGTTTTTAGTCCCAGATAAGTCGTGACGAATTAGATTAGTTCTCTCCTTTTGCCACGAAATGACGACTCCTAGTCCCTACGTACCTCCAGACTCACGTCACGTGGATGGCGACTCAGCGGGGCGGTTATTTTCCCGTTTGCCGCTCCTGTTAGCACTTCTACTGTCCATACTTTCGACGCCAGTTTTCTGGATGTGGGTAACA
>RFIQ01000143.1 GCA_003695565.1 Planctomycetota bacterium
ATACCATCCTAGCCCTCGTCCCGGTACGAGCAAGACGCCCAGATCAGCGATTTGCAGCAAGTCGCGCGGGTCGGCAAAACAGCCGGGGACGGTCAGCAGTCGGTGCCATCCCTGTCGTTGCAACACGTTGTGAATCCGCCGCTCTTCACCTCCCGTGGGCATGATCCAAATGCGACAAGCCTTGTGTCGCTCAGCGAATTCCCCCAATTGCCACAACGTTCGTTCCAACGACCGCTGGTGGCAATCTTCGACCCAACCTACGACCAACCGATCGGTGCCGCGGAGAAAAAGTTCGTGGTTGGCTTCGGCCATCGCCCGTCGCAGCTCGCGCCGTTGACCGATGCTACGGTCCACCGGGGCCGAACAGGTTGGAGCCAGCATCTGGATCGACTGGCGCGCAATGCCGGCCCCGACCAGTTGCCGATATCCCACCAAAGAGGCGACCAACCATTGCGGTGGCGACCGCCAAGGGCGGTGCAGTAATCGGCTCATCCCGGCATGCACCGGCGCATCGGATGACTCAGTACCCTGCGTAGCGTGCCGAACGATGACCTGAGTCGTGGTGGGGACCGTCGATGCGGCACTTCGAGCCAGCGCACTGTTGTCGTCGAGCCAAAGCAGATGAGGAGGTTCTGGCCAGGCGCTGGTGATGCTGGCCACCGCGGCACGCAATGCGGATTGGGCCATGATTCCCGCCGGGCGGGACACGCGCCAGACGTCGATTCCGCCGATCTGCAATCGGCTGGGCCAGGACTTATTGGCGGCATAGGTCAGGACGGTTACAGATGCACAATGTTGCAAAAGGCTGTGGCAAATCCACTGGAGCCGCAGGCTGTCGTCGGTCGAGGATGGCCAGAAGTCGCGGCCCACCAGGACGATTCTCAACTCCCCGCGCGCAGCCATACCTCACTCTTGCACCGTAGTTGCTTCAATCAGATCCGCCGGCTCTAAGGCGGCCAGGAAGGGCAGGTTGCGGTACAGATCCCGGTAATCCAAGCCGTAGCCGACCACGAATTCGTCCGGAATCGAAAAAGCGATGAAATCGGGTGTCATTTCGATCACCTGACACCCTTCCTTGTGCAACAGGACAGCCGATGCCAAACTGGCCGGTTGCATCTTGGCCAAACACTCCGACACCGCATGCAACGTGCGACCGGTGTCGAAAATATCGTCCACGATCAATACGTCACGGTCCTCGATATCCAACATCATGTCATCGCGGATCCACAACGCCCCGGGTTCCGTCCCACCCCGATAACTGCTGGCCTGAATCAGACTGATGCGGATCGGCATTTTCAATTGGCGGATCAAATCGGCCAGAAACACCAACGCGCCGGTCATGACGGCCACGATCGTCACCGGCCGGTCCCCATAGCGCTGGGTAATCGCTGCAGCCATATCATGCACGCCCGCTTGCAGTTCCTTTTCCGTCAATAGCGTCTTCACTACTGTTCCCGAGCAACAAGGAGAATTGGGTCAGCAGACTCGGGTCCGGACGACAGACGTCGATCTGCGCTGCGCCTAGTATGCCGCACGGCAAGGCGGCAGGCAACTGGCGCTCCGCCGGCTCTGTCCAACGCGCGAAGTTTTCTGGCAACCCAGGCTGTCGACAGCAGGTGCGTGGCTGCCCACCGCGGACACCCCACGCACGATTCCTGCTTGGAAACCATGGATCGATCCGGCCACGCGCAGAACTGCCCGCCAGCGGGCCGAATCGGAGCATCAATCCCGGTCGTCCACCAGTCTTCGTCGATCGACCAGGGTAGCTTCGCCGTTGCCCGGCGACGGAGGGGAGATGTCCCCATTTGCATTGCTTTCGGTCGGACGCTTTTCACCCGACAGATCGTCCGAGCCTGGGGAGGCATCTGTGGCGACCACGGGGTCGTTATCGGTTGCAGGCGAGGTCCGCGGCGGCGTAGGCCTTTCCTGCGGCTCCAGGAATAACTCGCTGTTGATCAGCGGTCGAAGCGCCAACAGGGCATCGACGCACCACACGAGGGCTATGATGCCACCGGCGATAATGGCGATGGTTCCCATGGTGGTTTCAAAGCGGTCCATGTACATCATGAAACCCGCGACTGAAGCGCCGATGCTCGCCACCGTCACCTTGGCCAGGAATCCGCCGATCACACGTTTCCGAGTGCTCTTCTGAATGGCGGTGCGGGCGCTGCTGTTGGCCAAAGTACGCATCGCCTCCAAGCTCTCCGGTGCTACCACCCGCCGTTTGCGAACGGGCATTTCCATCAACCGCTCCAGACGCTGTTCACTCGGCGAGGGCGGGTCATCCTCGGCTGCCGCCTCGCCCGCGTCCCATTGCCCTGGCTCACCCTCGAGGCCTGAATCTGTGATCGATGCGTCGGGCGCCGTTTCCTCTGCCTCAACTGCATTGCCGTAAATCTGAGCCGAGTACTTGGGCTTGGAGTCCCCGTCGCTGGAGCTGTACACCGAGGCGCCGCCATCGGAACCTCTCGGGCTCTGAGCGGAGGACTGCGGTTCGTGGACCGGCTTACTGGGTTCACCCTCATCCGCGACTTCGCCGTTCAATCGAGCCAACAGACTCCGCATGTAGGCTTCGACACTGTCTTCGTCCTCCTCCTGCGCTTCTTGAGACGGTTCTCCCATGTGGGCTGCATCCGAACTAGCCTCGGTGTCGATGCCGTCGGTCGGTTCCGATCGCCACGCATCGGTCGACTCGGTGTCTGGCACTTTTAGCTCGGATCCATCATCTTGGCCGACATCCGCATCTACTTCCGGCGCGTAGTCCTGAAGGCCATCCTCGGGCCGATCCGCTACCTCCGCCTCATCCTTCCACCACTCTGGCAACTCCGCCGACCCGGTGGCCTCGTCGGAATCGTACCCCAGTTGAGAGTCCGCGGGTTCGGAACTCTCGCTACCATCGGGGCTGGAACCGGTGAAGTCCGGTGCGACATCAGCCGAAGGGGCAACCGTCTCGTCCCGAGCGTGATCCGTACCGGCCGCGTCGAGCGACTGTGCGGCATCTTCGCCGGGGGAATCGACAGGCACGCCGAGTGTGCCCGTTTGCAAATCCGATTCCTCCGGTTCGGCTTCGTGGGCCAGTGCCTCGTTTGCTAATCCCTCGACCCCGACGGTGCTGGTAGGCCCAGATTGGACTTCCCAGCCGCTGGCCGAGGATGGCTCTGCCGTGACGGTATCGGCAGGTTGCCCACCAATAAAGAAGGTCTCTGGTTCAGCCGCTGTTGCGGACCCAGTGGTTTCGTACTGAGGCTTGTCAACCTCCTCCGGTGGTACCCCTTGGGCATTCGAGGTCGAACCAACTGAGATTTGGTCGGTCGGGGCCGAGTCCTGGAACGGCGCGGATTCGGTACCATCCGAATCGGCCCGTTCAAATGCATCGTGTTGGGAGTACGCTGAGTCCGTTTCCTGCGGAGCCAGTGGCGATTCCGACCAGGGTGGGCGTGGAACCGCATCTGCCTCGCGTTCAGTCAACCGCTGCGACAACGCGCGGGCTGTGGCTTGCAGGTCCTCCAATCGCTGATCGACGGTGGATTGCCACTCGACCGTTCGGTCCTGGCGTTCAGCGATATCGACCAGGGCGCGCTGAACCGCAAGCAGCGATTCCCGCATCTCCTGCTTGACTTCTTCCGTCAGTCTGCCGGTCTGTTCGATCAACTCCGTGCGCCCCGAGGCTTCCGATGCCTGCTCCCGATCGATGATCCGTTCGATGGTGGCCAGCTGCTGCTGCATGTCGGACATCCGCTCGCTGAGCACGTCCAGTGCTGCGATTTGCTTCGCGACAGACCGCTGCATCTCCTTGTGTTCGGCCTGGTGTTGCTCTATCCACTGTTCGAATCGTGCATCATTTTGTTCCGGAGGCGGTTGCTTGTCCGTTGCCGAATTGGCAATCGGCTGTATCAGACGCTGCAATGTCTGTTCGAGGGGGTCGATGACAGCCTGCACACGCTGAACGATGTCATCTGCCGAAAACCTATCTGGTGCAGCCTGTGCGGAGGGGACCCCTGCAGGTTCCGATCCGCTAGGGTCCACCGAGGCCGGCGCATCGTCTGCGGTGGTATCGGCGGCCAACAATGCATCGCGCTCCGTCCGGCGCGGATCGCCTTCGTCGCCGCTCACCTGGGAATCGTTCGAGCCGGGTGAATCGTCGATTCGCAGGGCACGCTCCAAGGTGAAACGCAGTTTGGATGTGGGGGTTGGCCGGTGCGGCTTGTCCGCCGCAGCCGATTGGAAACGTCGCAACTCGAAGCGATGGCCGGCGATCTCGAACTGCACGCGCTGCTGGTTCAACAACAGCTCGTAGGTTGGCAGGCCTTCATGAGCCATGGACGGTGCCAAGGCGCGGATGAACGACTGTCGCGCGCCCAACACGATCAAGGCGTGACAGGGAGCGATTCCTGGAAGATCGCAGCGGATCGAACAGTTGGCGGCACTGCCCAAGGTGACTTTCGGCGCGCGAATCAGCCAATGACGACCGGTAGAGCCATCGGGATTCAATACCGTTAGCCGTGCTAAGGGCCCCGACGCATTCGCTGCGAACTCTGCCGAAGGGGCTTTCTGCAAAGTTTGATCCTGGATGGCCATTTCTGCCAAGGCTCCCTTTTGTCACGCGGCCGGCATGCGCGCAGCCAGCTTTGCATGCATAATCAGACGGGTGGAGTCGCTCCTACATACTGTCGGCTATCGGAATTTCCAGGTGCGGTGCTGCTTGCCAAGCTCGGGTTGGATCGCGCATGATGCTAGTTTTGGTCGGCCTGTAACGATTGACGCGACTGCGCGCGTTTTTCGACGCCAGGTTTTACCCGTCCCCCCATTTGATTCCCATGCTGGTACCAATCGCTTTGGATCGTTGGGACGAAGCGGAGGAATACGTCGCTTCTCGACCTCGATGGATGAGCTTTCTCGATGCAGCCCAGGAGTATGCCCAGTCCTATTGGGATCGGTATCCCAGCCGACGGTCCGTGCAGCTCACTACCTGCAACTATCGGGAGGCTGCTGCAGGGTTGCTCTCTGCCGGATGGGCCATCGGCGAGCCTTTGACGCGACTGTCTGGGCTGCGCTTCGTCGAATGGGGGTGCGGTTTTGGCGGAGTCACGGGCGCGGCGGCGTTGTTGGGAATGCAGGCCGTGGGAATCGAAGCGCAGGACTTCCTTTGTCGCCAGGCAGCGCGACTGTGGCAGGATCACGCCGTGGCGGCAACCGTTTGGTCCGGCAATTTTCTACCCCGGGGAGCGGAGAACCTGTGGCTGCCGCATGAACCGAGGGTGGCCCTGGATGTATCGGCGCCGGACGTGTACGAGAAAACGGGTACCTCTCCCCAGGACTTCGACCTGTTTTTCGCCTATCCCTGGCCGGGAGAAGAGCGATTCATCGAGCGGGTGTTCGACGAATTCGCGCGGGGTGGGGCCTATCTGTTGCTCTACCGTGGCCCCTATCATCTGGAACTGTGGCGCAAGGGGACAACCCAATAGTGATTGCTGCACTCTGCCGTGTCGGCCCGCTTCCCAGCGTTTACCGTTGCCATGCGCACGCAGGCGATCGGCCAATTATGGTTCCGCCTCGACATCAATCTGGTTGACCCGCCACCTCATTCAGCATCGACTTGATCAGCGAGGCCAAGCGTGGTCCCGCGCGATGAGCCCAATCGACGACTTCGCCATGATCGGTGCTGTGTGGGGTGTCTGGCGAGGCGACGTTGGTGATCACGGAAAAGGCCGCCACCTCCATTCCCAGGCTGCGAGCGACGATGGCTTCCGGTGCCGTCGACATTCCGGCCGCATCGCCGCCGATTTCGCGAAACATCTTGTACTCTGCCCGCGTTTCGTAGGTGGGACCCAGCGTGGCCACGTAGGTTCCTTGTTGCAAACGCAAACCGCATCGCACGGCGCAGCGATGGGCACGCGCAATCCAATTGGGCGAGTAGAACGGCTCGTGACGCTGAAACGGCCGCGGAACGCTGTCCACGCTGTGGTTTGCGTTGAACTCCGCCTCAGATTGATTGTCCCCCGCCGAGCGAGCAACGCGCCCCCCCCTCTCCCATAACAGATTGATGTGCGAGTCAATCACCATCAGGTCGCCGGCGAGGAAACGTGGGTTCAAACCGCCGGCGGCATTGGTTGCCAGCAGCGTTTCCGCGCCCAACGCCCAGGCGACGCGCACCGGGAACTGCACCTGGGCGGTGGTATACCCTTCATAGCGATGGCATCGGCCAGAGAACACTACCACCGGCACCCCGCTGAGATACCCCAGGGCGAGCGTCCCTGCATGCCCAGATACGCCAGGAGGGTGAAAGCCCGGGATGTCGGCATAGGGAATCTGTCTGCCGTGATCCAGTCCTTCGGCCAGTTCACCCAAGCCACTGCCCAGGATCAAGGCGACTTGGGGTTGGAAAACATGCTTCCGCTGAATCGCGGCGAGGGCTTTGTTGAGCAACGGTTGGTCCATGTGCAGCGCACCACAAAAGCGGCTACGGCTGGCGTTTCTGACGCTCGAACTCCAACATCCCCATGACCAATGCCCGCAAATGAGGTTCAGCACCGTTGGCGATGGCAATGATCTTCTCGACATCGGCTGGTTGCAAAGCATCCGGCAAGCACATGTCCGTCACGACCGAAAAGCCCACACAACGCAAGCCGCAATGGACGGCCACGATGACCTCCGGTACGGTGGACATGCCCACAACATCGGCCCCGATGCCGCGCAGGAAACGGTACTCGGCGCGCGTTTCCAGATTGGGGCCAGCCACGGCCACGAAGACACCTCGATGCGCGCGAAAATTCCGTTTGCGAGCCACGGTCAAGGCTTCTTCAATCAACTCCTGGTCGTACGGTTGCGACATGTCGGGGAAACGCGGCCCCAACCGATCATCGTTGATGCCGATCAACGGATTATCGCCCATCAAATTGATATGATCGTCGATGACCACCAGATCCCCTTCTCGGAAGAAGGGGTTCAGACCTCCGGCCGCATTAGTCACAATCAGCAACTCAGCCTGCATGGCCTTGAATACCCGGACGGGCAGAGTGATCTGCTTCAGCGGGTAACCCTCGTACATATGAAAGCGGCCCTCCATGGCCATGATCGGTAATCCGCACAGCGTGCCGCAAATCAATCGCCCGCGGTGACTGATGGCGGTCGACTTGGGAAAGTGCGGGATTTCTTCGTAATCCAATGCGGCTTGCACGTCGATGTGCTCCACCAAGGGGCCCAAGCCGGTGCCCAAAACGATTCCGGCGAACGGGTGGTGGTCCCACTGCGTGCGAATATATGCGACCGCCTCTTGGATTTGTCCGTAAAGTTCCAGCATGGCTCGATTTGAACGTGGGAATCGCGTAAAGTACCTGGCTCGTCGACGGGCCGCATTATAGCGGTTGCACCGAGCAACAGAACCGGGGATCCCCCACCGGCGACCTTCTTTCAAGCGGACAGACAACAATGCAACGACGACGTTTGGGCCAGAGCGGAATTTCGGTAACCGACATTTGCATGGGCACGATGACGTTCGGCAGCTCGTGCGACGAGCCGACCTCGCACGCCATCCTGGACCGGGCCTTCGATGCCGGTATCGATTTCTATGACGCAGCCGAGATGTATCCGGTGCCCCCGCGGGCCGAAACGTTCGGCGTCACCGAGGAAATCGTCGGTAAGTGGTTGCAAACAAAGCCGCGCGAACAGGTCATTATCGCCACCAAGATCACCGGTCCCGGCCACGGTTGGTTCTCGCCACCTGTGCGCGGCGGTCGTACTGCCTTGGATCCTTTGCAAATCCGCAGGGCCGTCGAGGGTAGTCTGCAACGGCTGAAGACCGATTACATCGATTTGTACCAAACGCATTGGCCCGACCATTTCATGCGATACGAGGACACGCTGGCGGCACTCGGCAAGCTGCAAGAGGAAGGCAAGGTGCGCGCCATCGGCTGCAGTAACGAGACGTGCTGGGGCTTGATGAAAAGTTTGTGGCAGGCTGAGAAGCACCGCGTGCCGCGCTATGACACCGTGCAAAACAACTTCAGCCTGATCAACCGCCGCTGTGAAAGCGAGTTGGCTCAAGTGTGCCGCCGGGAGCACGTCAGCCTCCTGCCCTACTCACCGCTGGGCGGCGGAGTGCTGACAGGTAAGTACAACGATGGTCCACCGCCGGGAGCCAGGTTCACGGAGTACCTGCAAAGTGGTGGACCGCGGCAGAAAATGATGGCCGAGCGTTTCGTCAATCCCCGCACGTTGAAGGCGGTGCGGCGATTGGCCACCATCGCCGCTCAAGCCGGTATTTCGCTGACGGCGATGAGCGTTGCCTGGAGCCGCCAGCACGACTTCGTCGCTTCGACCATCATCGGTGCCACCAGCGTCGAGCAACTCGAGGAATCGTTGCAGGCCCGGGATCTGATCCTCTCTGATGAAATCCTCCAGCAGATCGATCAAGTCGAACAGGATATCCCCTTGCCCATGCGAGAGGATGGATTGCGCCGCCTGTAGCGGACCGCTGCGTCTGTCGCCACCGAAGATGCATACCCTTCGCCGCACAATCGAATTCTCTCCACCGGCCTGACCGGTCCCATCCAACTCCCCATGCTTTCCCAGCCCCTGCGACAGGCCGCTGGCCGAACACCCGGCATGCATCCAGCCCGATTTTGCTTGGGGGCAACCCTGGGAGCCGACCGATACCACCAAAAGTATGTGGGTAACCGGGATGGATCCTGGTCCGGTTGCTGAACGACCTGACCGGCAGAGCAGGAAAGCTCGCTGGCAGGGTGCCTTGGACGCCCGGCTTCGCCGCGCGTCCCAGCCCGCAGGATCAAGGCGATGAGTCTTCTCTTTCGCACCCGGTGGCTATTGTTGGCCATCGTTCTCCTCGGCGGTTATTTTGCCGGCCGCACCCAACTTGTCGAACGTGCACTCACGTCCTCCTCCTCCCGTTCGGACCCGCCCGCCGCAGAGGGGAGCATCGCAGCGGGGACCCCACAATCGTTGGTGCCAGCCGACCGACTGCTGCCGGATCCATGGCGCGACAAACTGAGTGTGGGAGAACGATTGGCGCTGCTTGATTCCGCCCAGCAGGCATCGGGCCCCTGGGCCAGTTCACGCCCACGCGGTAATCGGTTGAACGATTCCCCCGCTCTTCCCCTGATCGCTCCCATCCCCGTCCCCCCTTCGGTGGCCGACGGACTGGGGATCGGCGCGCTGGCGTCCCAGTCGACTGGCCTTTCAACGCTTCCGCAATCCGACGGCGTCGGGGTTGGTGTTCGCATCGGCACGCCCAGCGGAACCGATTCGGCCGACTCAGGTGCGTTCTCTCTGCCCGAAACCCCTCTGCCCGAGCTCCCAGGACCCGAAACCCCTCTGCCCGAAACCTCGGGGCCCAAGACCTCCGTGCCCGCGGCAATCGTCCAGCCTCAACCGTTGCGTCCGCCGGTGAGCAGCCCAAGGGCGACAGCGGGTCAAACGAACTCGGCCGTCCCGCTCGCTACGGCAGTCCCTGGAAATGCCGCGCAGCCAGCCGAGCCAACGATCCGCATCGCGACCTTCGACTTGTATCCATTCGATGAGGAGAAGCTGGAGAACCCTGAAGCCATCGGCTGGTTGGTGGACACCTTGCAGCAGTTCGACATTGTCGCTGTACAAGGCATTCAATCAGAGCGTGACGACATTCTCCCGCAACTGACCACGCGCGCCAACGTCGGTACGCGAGCATACGATTACCTGATTGGGCCGCGTGTCGGGCGAGGAGACAATCGCCAACAGTTCGCCTTTCTGTTCGATACGCGGACGGTAGAAACGGATCGGTTCGAACTTTATACGGTGGAAGATCCCCACGACGTTCTGACCTACGAGCCATTGGCAGCCTGGTTCCGGTGCAAGTCGGTGCCGGCGGCCCAGGCGTTCACATTTTCGTTCGTCAATGCACGCATCAATCCTGCTATGTTGGAGCAGGAACTGCATGCCTTGCCGGCATTGGTCGCGGCCCTGGCCCATGACGGTCGTCAGGAAGACGATTGGGTCCTGGCCGGCGGTTTCGGGGTGGACGCCCAACGCTTGGACGCGTTGGGCATTCCAGGGGTTCGCATCCTGAATCGGCGGCACACCACCGATCTGATGGGCACGGCCATGGTGGATAATTTGCTTTGCCCTCGCGCGGCGACGATCGAATTCACTGGCCGGGCAGGGGTATTCGATTTCCTCCGCGAGTTCAATCTCTCCGACACCGATGCGGCTGAAGTGGCGGGCCACCTGCCTGTATGGGCCGAATTCTCTTGCTGGGAGGGGAATGTCCCAGGCAAGTATGCGGTACCGTAGACGCCGGTCGCTCAGCGATCGGCCAGCACGGCCGCAGCCGCATTGCGTCCACACGCGCCCATCACGCCACCGCCCGGATGAGTGGCCGCGCCGCACAGATACAACCCCGGGACGGGGGTGCGATAATCGGCCCATCCGGGCACGGGCCGCATGCTCATCAGTTGATGCAGATGCATGGCCCCTTGAAAAATGTTACCGCCGGTCAAACCCAGTTCGCGTTCCAAGTCCAGCGGGCTGAGTACATGACGATGCTCGATGGCGTGCCGCATGTTGGGAGCGAATTCGATCAACAAATCGATGCACTTGTCTGCAAACACCTCCTTCATCTCGTCCCAACTCTTGCCACCGCTGAGTCGATACGGGGCGTATTGGACAAAGATGTTCATCAGGTGTTTGCCAGGCGGAGCGATCGTGGCATCGACACTGGTGGGAATGGTGACTTCCAACAGGGGACGATCGCTGGGCCGACCCAGCTTGGCATCGTCGAAGGCCCGCTCCAACCAATCCAGCGAATCGCAAATATGGATCGTTCCCCGGTGCTGCGGCCCGACGTCGGTACCCGGGCACGCGCGGAAGTCGGGCAACTCGCCCAGGGCCAGATTGATTTTCATCGAAGCACTGGAGTAATCGATCCGATCGACGGCTGCCAGGAAAGGCTCGGGCAGCACCTCCGGCGATAACAACCGTCGAAATGTCTGGTGCGCATCGATGCTGGACAGGACGCACCGGGCCTGTAGCGATTCGCCGTCGACCGTCGTCACGCCCACCACTCTGCCGTGCGCCACATCGATACTGGCTACCGCACTATTGCGTTTCAATTCGACGCCCCGCGTCCGGCAGTAAGCCCAAACCGCTTCGGCCAACTGGCCCATGCCCCCTTGGACGTATCCCCATACGCCGCGGGCACCGCCCGCGGTGCCCATCACGTGGTGCATCAGGACATAGGCCGTCCCCGGAGACGATGGTGAAGCGAACGCGCCGATCACTGCATCGGTGGCCAGGGTAGCCCGCAGAACGTCGGACTCGAACCAACGCTCCAAAATGGGACGCGCGGCGCCGGCGACCAGCTCGATCGCCTCCGGCAACGCATCGCCCAGCTCGCCCAGACGGCTTCTCAGCCGCAACGCATCGCGGGCCGATCGCAGGCGATCCTTGACGGACCGTTTACGCCATGAATCCGGCAAGGGCAGGATGTCGGGAGCTGGTTCGCTCAGCAACGATTCCAGATGGGTAGCGACCCGCTCCAGCATCTTCTCGTACTTCGGGTAGGCTGCGGCGTCCCGCTCGCTGAACGGCGCAATCTGCCGCTGATTGAACTCGCGATCCGGGCCCAGCATCAAACTGCGGCCCTCCAGCGTCGGGGTGAACGACGAGGGGTTGCGAGGCAGGATCCGCAAGCCGTGACGCTGCAAATCGAGCTCCCGGATGATTTCGGGCAGGAGCAGGCTGAGGACGTATGCCGCGGTGGATACGCGGTAACCCGGCCAAAGCTCCTCGGTGGCACTGCACCCACCAATCACTTCCCGACGCTCTAGGACACACACTTTTCGTCCGGCTCGCGCCAGGTAGGCGGCCGCGATCAACCCGTTGTGACCACCCCCTATAACGATGCAATCATACCCGGTGCGTGCCATATCGTGATTTCCGGTGCGGAGGACAGCCTACTGCAGCGCCGCCAGGACCAGATCGGTCATTTCGATGGTGCTGAGCACTTTCTGGCTGTCGCGGGCCAGATCCGCCGTACGAGCCCCCGTGGCCAGCACGTCTTGCACGGCTCGTTCGATCGCCTCGGCCTCCTCGTTCAACCCGCAGGAATGACGCAACATCATCGCCGCCGCCAAGATCGTGGCCAGAGGATTGGCGATCCCCTTCCCTGCAATATCCGGCGCGCTGCCATGGATCGGCTCGAACAACCCCGGACCGCCCGCTCCCAACGACGCGCTGGGAAGCATCCCCAATGATCCCGGCAACATCGATGCTTCGTCCGTCAGAATGTCCCCGAACAAGTTCTCGGTAACCACCACGTCGAACGCTGTGGGACGACTGATCAAATGCATGGCCATCGCGTCGACCAGAATCACTTCGTAATCCAGATCGGGGAAATCGGATTCGATCAGCTCCGCACACACCCGACGCCACAGGCGGCTGGCCTCCAACACATTGGCCTTGTCGACCATGGTCAGCTTGCCACGCCGTTGCCGGGCGGCTTCGGCCGCCATGCGAAAGATCCGTTCGATCTCGCGCGTCTCGTAAACCATCGTGCTGGTCGCCCGTTGGCCCCCACCGGGCAAATCCTCCAGACTGGAAGGGCCAAAGTAGATGCCACCGGTCAACTCGCGAAAAAACAGAATATCGGTCCCTTGCACAACATCGCGTTTGAGGGGTGATGCATCGATCAGTTCATCATAAGCCTTGATGGGGCGCAGGTTGGCGAACAAACCCAGCTCCTTGCGGATCCGCAGCAAACCCGCCTCGGGCCGAGTCTTCGCATTGGGGTCATCCCATCGCGGGCCTCCCACCGCTCCCAGCAAGACGCCCGTCGATTGTTTGCACAATTCGATCGTCTGCGGCGGCAGCGGATCTCCCGTGGCGTCGATCGCACAACCTCCGATCATCGCTTCGTGAAACACGAAATGGTGCCCGAAACGCGTGGCGATCAATTCCAGTACGCGGCGAGCCTGTGAAACGATTTCCGGCCCGATCCCATCTCCCGGCAGCAGTACAAACGTTGCGTCCAAAGCAGCTCTTTCCTCTCTGTTTTCAAGTGCTCGTCTTACCAATCAATGCGCCAACCGCGGCCACACCGTCAATCTCTTTGTCCAACCAACCCGCGGCCCGTCCGGACGCCCTGCGGTGCAACTTTCCCGCCGGCCGACCAACCGGGCTTTCTCTGCCCTCCCTCGGCTGGCTCTGGTTTTCCGGCCTACTTGACCTCTGCACCCGGTTGCAGGACGGAATCGGCGATCGCGGGGTCCACTTCCACCGGAATCTCCTGGTCCCCCTTTTTGATGTAAGGCGGCCGGACGCGAATTCCCTTGGGCGGGACCAGGGGGCGAACCCAGATGTTACGAAATCGAACAGGGTTGCCATGGTCCTGCAAACTGATCGGCCCGACTTCCGGATGCGGTTGATAACGGGGTGGGCGATCGAACGGAGTATCCCCCTGCAAGACGAAATGGTTCAAGATCACCACACCGTTGTGCAAGGCAGTGATCGTTGCCGGCGATTTCAGCGTTCCGTCGGGATGGAACCGCGGCGCCGTCCAGATGATGTCGTATGTGTTCCACTCCCCCGGTTTGCGCATCGCATTGACCATCGGGGGAGTCTGTTTGTAAATTGCTCCCGCCTGGCCGTCGAAGTAGGTTTCGTTGTCGTAGGAGTCGAGAATCTGTATTTCGTAACGGTCCATCATGAACAACCCGCTGTTGCCACGCCCTTGCCCGCGTCCCTGGGGAGGTGTCGGCGCCGACCACTCGATATGGACCTGGCAATCTCCGAATTTGTCCTTGGACACGATCTTGCCCTTGCCGACGATCATCACCCCGTCCTCGACCGTCCAGTTCTCTCCGTTGTGCCAGCGGCTTAGATCCTTCCCATCGAACAAAACGATCGCATCCGAGGGAGGCGCGTCATCGGTGGCGCCGGGCGTGACGATCGGCGGCCGTTCCCAACGGATGCCCGACAGGTATTCGTCGGCCGCGGCAGTCGATATTCCCAGGACGATTGTCGTCAGCATCACGGAACCGGCACTGTGAAAAAAACGTTGGCATGGCATCGGTAACAACCTCTGGTACGTAAGGAAAGACGAGTCCTCTGTCGAGTTTTGGTTTGCGCGTGGCCGCGTTCGCGGCGTAAGCTTTCAGCTTGCGTGAAAGGCATGGGGACGCATGGCAAGCAGGATGCTTACCCCACGTTCTGCATGGCAAGCAAGATGCTTACCCCACGTGCTAAACGTGACAGAGCACTA
>RFIQ01000144.1 GCA_003695565.1 Planctomycetota bacterium
CCCCCAATGCCTTTGCCAAATTGCGTCTTCGCGTCTCCGCGCCTTGGCGTTGGGCTCTGCGACCGCTTCGACCAGCCCGCTCGCTTGGAGTCGTCGCGGTCGACTGCAACCCCACCTCCCCCGTGATCGATCCGAGATGACGCTGCGACGATTGCAATTCTCTTCACGGGGGAGGTCGGCGCGGGGGATCGCG
Source organism: Planctomycetota bacterium (assembly GCA_003695565.1). Lineage (GTDB taxonomy): Bacteria > Planctomycetota > Planctomycetia > Pirellulales > Pirellulaceae > Aureliella. The sequence goes on from RFIQ01000144.1 coordinate 194, forward strand.
CGTGCAATCACCGATTCCCCTTCGCGCCACCTTCGCCCACAGCCGGGAGGGGGCCATGAGAATCGCGACTGGGGCAGCGCAACTCAGATACGCGATTTCCCCATCTCATGCACCGGTCCGACTTGCATCCGGCGGATGCAAGCCACGTGGGACACCCCCGCCGTAGCAATGGGCAACACCCTAAGGAACGGGCTGGCAATCGGGATTGTCGAATTTCTGGGGAGGTCAAACAATCCCCCACTCGATACGTTAGGATGCGTTAGAATGGGAATCGGTGCCCTTTCCCGCAGGGCGTCTCGTGACGCTCGGCCGCCGCGGTCCGGCTGCTGCCCCACGACACCATCGGGGCTTGGGTTACAACGGGATTGGTGCCGTTCCGGTCGATCAATGCCGCGCCGCCAACACATTCATCTCGTACGAAATCCAGGATGCAAATCGCCCATGAGCACGCAAAACCCCTTCAGCGAAACGCCACAGGCGCCACAAGTCCCGCGAGCCAGTTCCGGCAACTCGACCGGCGTAGTGATCGGGTTGGTTCTTGCCGGCGGGTTCTTCGGTCTGCTGGTGTGCGGCGGGATTCTGCTGGCACTCCTGTTGCCGGCGGTCCAGGCCGCTCGGGAGGCCGCCCGGCGGATGCAGTGCTCGAACAACTTGAAGCAAATCGCGCTGGCTATGCACAACTACCACGAGGTTTACGGCTCGTTTCCGCCAGCCTTTACGGTCGATGAGAATGGCAACCGCTTGCATAGCTGGCGGACTCTGATCCTGCCTTTCTTGGAGCAGCAGGCGCTTTACAACCAGATCGATCTCTCCAAGCCCTGGGATGATCCGGGCAACGCAGCGATCGCCGAAACCCAAATCGCAGTGTACGCATGCCCTTCGACTCCCCTGGGAAACCAAACGACTTACCAGGTGGTGGTGGATTCGTCGAGTATCTTCCCCGGGGCGACTCCCGTTTCTATCCAGGAGATCACCGATGGAACGAGTAATACCTTGTTGGTGATCGAGGCCCCTCCCGAATTGGCCGTGCCGTGGATGTCTCCCAACGACGTCGACATGGACACGTTCCTAACCGAAGTAGGGCGCACCCACCACACTGGCGGCGGGAACGCCGCATTGGCAGATGGTTCCATCCAGTTCCTCAGCCAGGATGTCGACGTGGCACTCAAGACTTCGATGGTAACCAAGGCGGGACAGGATTGATCGAGCTCCCGGTGCTTGCCCTGCGATGAATTGGGCCCATCCGCTTCCGAATCAACGGCGGATGGCAGGGCTGCCCGCAGCAGCCGTCGTCATGGTCGGTTGTTCCACAATGGCGAACTCGGCCCAAACCGGCAAGTGATCGCTGATCATGAGGGCTTCTTCCTGCGAGATCTTGAACCAACTGGCCAGATCAATCACGCCGCTTCGGCCCGTGAATTCGGTTGTCGTCGTGCGGTCGATCAGGACATTATCCAGCGTCTTGCTTCCCCGCGTGTTGGTGGGCACTGCTTGAATCAGTGCTACCACGTTGGGGAGGCGATCGAGTTGCCCGAGCCGACCGGGAGCCGAGTTCAGATCACCCAACAGCAGGACATCATCTTCGGGGTATTCGAATTGGCGAACGCTCGCCACGACTTGCGCAAGAACATCCAGCTCGGTGTCGATCTCATCTGGATCGGTATGGATGTTGATCAGGCTGAATGAGAAGGCCTGCCCCAGGTCGGTACGCGCCTGGAAGCGGCCCACGAATGGTTCGCGATGCAGCAGGTCGGCCTGGTCCTGGACCACGTAGGCGAACTGGGGGCCGCTGACGACGCGCTGCGAGTCGTATACGAATGCATACTGTTCGTAATATCCGGTGGCCGCTCGGCCGATGCGGGGGCTGATCGTGTACGCGTACTGGCTGCCGTCCGAATTGACGATGCGCAGCAATTGATCCAACGTCGTCTGGTCCTGGCTGGTGATTTCCTGCAATGCAAGTACGTCAAAGCTGCGAATGATGTGCGCAAACTTTTCCAAGACCCAGGGCTTGGACAGCTTCGAGGGCCCCAGACGCTGCATGTTGAAGCTGCCGATCAACAAGGTCTGAGGCGTGCGGTCCGGTATCGTTGACGGACCTGCCGGCGCTTCCCCCGGAGAGGCCGCGGCTCGTGGCCCGTCGTCGGTCGGTACCGATCGTGGGATGCTGGCCAGATCGCAACCAAAATAGGATGCGACGCTCAAGACCAGGAATGCCGCCGCTGGATACAACAGTTTCCGCTTCATCCCTCCGCCTCCATGCTCGGGAAAAGTCTTGTTATGTATGTTGGCCCTGCCTCATGCGGATGGCCCGATCGGGCGGCCGGCCCTGCCCAGACCAACCGCGTGGCGACGATCGCATCATGGAGCACACGGCCCCGGTGGCGTCGTCGGTTGGGGCTGCAATGCACGTCGGATGCAACGGGCCAAACGTGCGTCGGTCTGATCGATCCCTCGTTCGAGCAAGGTCTGCATGGCGGCTAGGGTCGACGGATGCAATGCTCCCATGTGGCCCAACCCCTTGGCGGCTTGTTGGCGCACTTCCACGTGGGGGTGGAGCGTCAACGTCCGGAGCAAGGTCTCCTCCGCGCCGCTCCGCGCGCCGGCTATTCGGCTGGTCATCTTGCAAGCCCAATTGGCAACCACGGGGTATGAATCCATACACAGGGGCCCAATCGCTCCCAGGTTGGCTGCAGGCAAACACTCGATCTGTTGCAACGCATCAGCAGCCCAAGCGCGCATCTCCTCCGACTCGCTGCGCAACGTTTGCAACAACTCGACGACACGCGCCACAGCCAGCTTGGGGTCAGCCACGCATGCTTGCAGCTCTTCCATGGACAGCATTCGCACTTCTCCCAACAAATCCCAGTGACCCAGCAGAAGCCAGGCCGCTCGCCCGCTTCCGACGCTCACGAGCCTCTTGCCGCGCCTGCGCAGTTGGAAAACTAGCAAAACTGCCGTTGCCGCCGCAACAGATCAAAACGGCACCCACAGGGGAAAAGCATGGGGTGGCTGGTAACACGTCCCGATCAGCAGCCGAGCCTGGGCTGGAGATCCGGACTCACTACCAACAAAGGCGGTGAGAAGAAGGTCCGTCGCCGGTCCGCCGGCCGGTGGAAACCAGTCTGGAATAGCCCCGGCAACAATGCATTGCCCGGTAATCAGCGATGGACGCCATTTCGGCTCCACACGCCGTGCATGCCCGCCATCAATGTGGTTCAGCAGGAGCCGCGGCAATTGGAGCCGCGGGAGGCACTTCCTTGAATTCCATGATTTCCTTGTTCGACAGCGCGTCCATCAAGGTGAAGCCGATGAACAGAGCCACGAACACGAATGAGCTGATGAAGACGATGGCATTCAGCGGCTTGTCGTGAATCATGTGCATGAAGAACAGAATCACTAACGTGGCCTTGATCGTGGCGATCAACAGGGACAACACCAGCTCCATGCTGCCCAGTTCGAACGTTGCCTGGTACACCGTCAATCCGGTCAAGGCCACCAGGGCGAAAAAGACGGCTAGCAATTGCCACACCGGCATGGGGTGGGCGAAGCCGTGGTGTTCGTCGTGGCCGTGTGCCGCATCCGCGGTGGTTGCATGATCAGACATGTTGCACGCTTATCCGTTAAATGCCTTCGAACGATTTCAAGTATCCGCTACTGGTCGCGCCAGTCGAGGTCATCCCCCCTGGACCCTCGTTTGGCGTCACGTGATCAAGTACAGCAAGGGGAACAGGTAGATCCAAATCAAGTCGACAAGGTGCCAGTACAAACCGACGTAATCGACGGGGCCGAAGTACTGTTCGTTGAAATGCCCCTTGACGGCTCGCACCAGCAGCCACGTCAACACCACCATCCCGCCCAAAATGTGCAGGGCGTGGACACCGGTCATGCAATAGTAAATGCTGAAGAACAACCCGGCTCCCCCCGGTTGGTCGATCTTCGTCAGCGGTGTCGCACCGGGTTTGAGAGGTGGCGAAGAGACGAGTTGCACCGTCTCCACCTCGCCATGCCCGACTGTCTCTCCCTCGGCGAGCTCGCCACTGGTTTCACCGTGTCCGGTTTCCCCGGGAGAACCGGAATCCTGTTCGGCGTGCTCCGCGTGCTCGGAGCCTTCCTCGGTTGCCTCGTGGGAAACGTGCTCAGTACCATGTTTTTCTTTGGCGTGAGCGGCTTGTTCGGCATTCTGGAAAAGGATTCCGACCCCCACGCCCAGGAAGTAGGCCAGCGCCGTGATCAACAGGGGGCCCGCGATCTCAGCGGCTTGTTTGCGTTTCTGTGCCACAGCCCATCCATACCAACCGGCGAAGCCGACGACGCAAAGCGCCGGTACGATGCTCAATTTGATCAGCCAGGGCGAGATGCCCTCGTGATGCTGGTTGGCCATGATGAATTGGGGCACGTAGCTGCCGGCAGGAAGCAGACCGATATCCCATTTGTGGGTGTACTCGACCGCCTTGACTCCCAAGAAGATCGACGCGCAGGCCAGCGTCAGCGTTAGGCACAGGACCAGACCGTTGCGTTGATTCAACTGGGCGCAGCGCACGCCCCATGCCATGGTCAAGCTGCTGAACAGCAGCACCACCGTGTTGAAGGCTCCCAGGTTCTCGTTCAAGAACTGGCTGGCGAACGTCCACACCTCGGGGTGCAAACTGCGGTAGAGCGCATAAGCGCAAAACATACCGCTGAAGAACAGCACCTCGGTAACCAGGAACATCCACATGCCGAATTTTCCGGCATCATATTGCTGTTCCGGGTCGTCAAAATGGTGCGCCAGAAACGGAGGGTGGTCGTGCTCACCATGTCCGTGAGCGTCATCGTGTGCCGAGTCGTGTGACATGAATCGCGCTCTATTTAGTTGGTAGCAGGTTTGGATTCGACTTCATCCACGCGGGGTGCATCCGATTCGGTAGGATGCACATACTCCCATCCCTTGTCGTCGCCGCGGAAGTGCAGCGGCGTATAGTCGTAGGGCTCATTCACTCGCGGAGGCGTCTTGAAGTTGTAATACGGAGGCGGCGATGCACACTGCCATTCCAATGTCGCTCCGCCCCAGGGGTTCGGCGGCGCCTTGCGACCACGAAACAGAGAGTGCAGCAAAACGCCCAAGGCGATAAACAATCCAATGCCCAAGACAAACGCCCCCACGGACGACATCTGGTGAAGTTCCTGGAAATCTTCCACGTAGCGAGCATACCGACGAGGCATCCCACGGCTGCCCATCACGAACTGGGGCAGGAACGTCAGATTAAACCCAACAAAGACGATCAAACAGGAGATCTTGCCCCACGTCTCGTTGAACATCTTGCCGGTCATCTTCGGCCACCAGTGGAAGATCCCACCCAGGAAGCCGACCAGCGTCCCACCGACCATCACGTAGTGGAAGTGAGCCACGACGAAATAGGTGTCGTGCAACATGCGATCGGTGGACAATGCTCCCAGCCACAGACCGGTCAGTCCGCCGATGGTGAACAGGAAGATGAACGACAGGGCATACAGCATCACCGTGTTCAGCTTGACCGTCCCCTGGTACATCGTGGCCAACCAGTTGAACACCTTGATGGCCGAGGGGATCGAGACGGAGAACGTCAAGGCGCTGAAGATGATCGTCGTAACGTTGGCCATGCCCGCAGTAAACATGTGGTGTCCCCACACCAGGAAACCGAATAGGGCGATGGCAATCGAGCTGTACGCAATGAAACGATAACCGAAAATCGATTTGTGGGAGTGGACGCTCATCAACTCCGAGATAATGCCCATCCCCGGCAGAATCATGATGTACACGGCCGGGTGGGAATAGAACCAGAAAAAGTGCTGGTAGGTCACCGGATCGCCATTGTAGGCCGGATCGAAGATCCCGATATGCAGTACCCGTTCAGCAGCCAGCAACAGAACGGTGATCCCCAGCACGGGCGTGGCCAGCACCTGAATGATCGACGTGGCATAAGTCGCCCACAGGAACAAGGGCATCTTGAACCAGGACATGCCCGGCGGGCGCATCGTGTTGATCGTCACGATGAAGTTCAACCCGGTAAAGATGGAGCTGAATCCCAAAACAAAAACACCCAACGTGGCCGCCACCACGGGTCCCTGCGTGGTGGTGCTGTAGGGCGTGTAGAACGTCCATCCCGTGTCCAAACCGGTCGCCAGCATGGCCGTCAGGAAGAAAATAGCGCCGACCACCCACAAGTAAAAGCTGCACAGGTTCAATCGCGGGAAGGCGACGTCCTTGGCACCCAACATGATAGGCACCAAAAAGTTACCGAGTGCGGCTGGAACGCTGGGAATGATAAACAGAAACACCATGATGGCCCCGTGCAGGGTGAACACCTGGTTGTACTGCTGATTGGAGAGGAACATCTTGGTAGGGGTCATCAATTCGGCACGCAGCACCAACGCCAAAATGCCTGCCAAACCGAATGCCGACATGACGCCTACCAAGTACATCAACCCGATGCGCTTGTGGTCCAGCGTCAGTGCCCAGCTCAGGAATCCGCGGCTGTTGACCAGGAAATTGTCTGAGTCCGGTTGCGAATAGGACGGGCTAGTAGCTACCGCGCTCATCGCTCATTACCTCGTATTGAATCCAAATAACTTGGTGAAATTCGTCTTCCATGCGGGCACTACAAAAGCGAGTGCCGCAGGGTTCGGTTGCGGACAGCCACACCGGTTATCCACCTTGGCCGCTGCCCCGTTCTCGCCTGGAAACCGGCGGCAGCTAATTTGCCGTCGCGGTTTCCGTTGGGCCGTTCTCGGAGCCGTCGGGCGGGGTCGACTCCGTTGCGGAGGCCGCATCGGATGGTTCATCCGGGGCCGCCGCTCCGTCTTCAGCAGGCGCCGCACCTCCGTCCGACTCCCCTGCATCCGATTCTTCCGTCCAATATCCCAAGGCCTTTGCTTCGTCCTCGGTCAGATCGCCATCTTTCACCGCATCGATCAAGGCCGGATTGTCCTTCAAGGCCTTAAGAAAAGCGATGATCGCATCCAGCTCCTCATTCTTCAGCTTGCCCTGGAAGGATGGCATTTGCGATGCGTTTTGGTACCCTTCACGCGCTTTTCTTTGCGGCTCCAACACCGATTCACGGACGTAATTCTCATCAAACACAACCGACTCACCGTCGGCCGTTTTCAAAGTTTCCCCAAACGTGCCGGCTAGGCTTGGCCCCACAACCCGCTTGCCCGGTTCCACCGCATGACACGACTTGCAACCCAACCGCGAGTACAGCCAGTAACCATGCGCCACCGGGTTGCGTGGAGGTTGAGCCGCTTTGGCCAGCCAGGCTTCGTATCCAGCCTGATCATGAACCACTACTCCCTTGCGCTTGATCATCTCACTGTGTTGATCCCCGCAATACTCAGCACAGAACAGATCGTACTCGCCCCGCAGGATCGGGCGGACCCAATAGGTGGTAACCCGACCAGGAACGACGTCCTGTTTGGCCCGAAAAGCGGGAACGTAAAAGGAGTGCAACACGTCCTCCGATCGCATTAACAACCGGATGTTCTTATCGACCGGTACGTGCAGTGTGTCGGCGATCGCCCCGTTGGGATACTGGAAGGACCAATCCCATTTGCGAGCGGTTACGTTGATGTCGATGGTGTCGGTGGGTGGGGTGACCATATCGATGTACCCATACACGCCACGGGCGAAGATCCAGATTACGATCAACGTCGGAATGACCGTCCAGGTAATCTCCAAGGCATTGTTGTGCAAAGGGCGCGAGTCACCTTGGTAACCCGGTCGGGCGCGGAACTTGATCGCGAAATACACCATGGCAATCACGATCAACGCGAAGAAAAACAACGAAATCCACAAGATATACAAGAAGAACGCATCGGTCTCCTCCGCGAACGTGGACGCCCGCGGCGGGAAGAAAAAGGTCGTGTTCTTGTCAGCCAACAGGGCTGGGAAGTTACTTGCCAACATCGCTCTCACCCGGGACACCTGGTCCTGAAATAGATACGGAATCCGCTTGAGTTGAATTGTATGCACCATCGGCCGGTCCGCCATGGCCATCATCATCGACGTGCCCGTTTGCCGCAGCATCCCTCTCCGCCGCAAGCCCCTGACCATCGACATCCGGACGTCGACGACCGGCAAACCAGAAAGGCGCGGTGGCCCCCAATAGCAACAAGCAAAACGCAAATCCCCCGAAGGCCATGATCCGACGGGCACTGGCCGTGTATCGATTGGCATCGGGATCGTAGTAGTAGCACAGTTGTATAAAGGCATCGGCCAATCCGCCGATCGTCAGCTTGCCCTCGGACGCTTCCGATACCGCCATGCGAAACTGATCGGGCTCCACGCCCAGCGACACCAGACAGCGGCAAATCCGCCCATCCTGGCTCAGAAAATAGGTGGCTGCAGGATGGTTGTACCGCCGATTGGCCTGGTCGTAACGAAACCGGAACCCTACGGCATCGGCCAGGCGCTGGATATTCTGGTACCGCCCGGTCAGGAAATGCCAGCTTTCTCCCGCATCCCGTCCCAACAGGCCCATGTATTTGGCTTTGGTCCGCAAGGCCTTATCGGTCGTCTCCGTCGGATCGATGCTGACGGTCACGATTTCGAATCTGGCACCCAACCAATCGTCCGGCAGCTCGCGTAGCGTGCCGACCAGATTGTCCAATTGGGCGATGCACAGCCCCGGACAATCCGAATAGTTCAAAGTCAAGATGACCGGCTTGCCCCGTTTGAAAAACGTTCCCAATGAAACTTGATTGCCGCGCTCATCGGTGAAAACCAGATCCAAGGGCACGAACTCGCCCACCCGATCGACGACGGTGACTCCTTGCGCATTGGCTGGCAATTCGTCCTTCAGCAACTGCGCACGGGCTACGGAGCACCAGGCGGTACCGCCCAGCAACGCCAGCCCCATGGCGCAAATCCGAAGTTGATGAAGAATTCCAATCACTATTCTCAATTCGCAAAAAGCTCTCTTAATCCGTCGCTAGCTATCGACTGCACGCACCACCGTCAACGCGAAGCGAGAGAAGATCGCCGCACCACACCGCAGGTTGCACTACCTCGTCTCGCCCTCCACGATTCGGAACCGCCGCCACCGACGGTGGATGTTCAACGTAGGCACAATCTCTGGGTCTCCCCAAGAAAACTGCCTCTGCTGTTTGCCATACCCTCTCTAATTCACGTTATGCACTTGGATCAGCCTTGCCAACCGCTTGCGCCTGCCGTTGCTGTTGTTGCTCTTGGTTCAATTCCTGCAAGAACAGTTGGGCGGCGCGATCGACCGGGATCCGCAGGCGCTCCACCTTCTGCGGCTCGGCATCTGGCTTGTCCGGCGGCGGAGGCAGCTCGACGATATTCTTGCCATAGGTCTCGAGCAATTCGCGCTGTTCCTCCAACACCGCATCGGCTTCCGGATAGTGGGCATTGGCCAGTTTGCGTTGGACTTCGCCCTCGATCCAGCCGTAGCACAATGCCCGAAGCGCTAAAATGATCAGCAACAGGATGATGGTGCTGACCAGCGCGGCATAGCCGATAGACCGCGTGTTTAAGTCATCATATCGCGCCATTATCGTTTTACCCTCACTATTGAGCCAGCATCGTTCATTTCCGATGCCCGCGACATTCCGCCTCAGGAATTAGGGACCAACTTGATAGGCCAAGGCATCCGGAATCCAGGGATCCCGTTGAGCCACCAATGGAGTGTCCCCCGTGCGGTAAATCAGCAGCCCCAAAAACACCGATACCATTCCGATCCAACCGACCAGATGGCCGATCAGCAAGAGTCCGCTGAAGTGGATTTCATCGGTGGGCAGCAACACGAACATCATGTCGACCCAGTGCATCACCAAAATGAAAACTCCCCAAAATGCCATCAGCGGGCGGCTGCGACGGACTTTGCGAGCCATGGTTCCCAGGAACGGAATCGCGAAATGACCGGCGATCAATACCAACCCCACGTATTGCCAACCGTGGTTCATGCGATCCTGGTACCACTGAGTCTCTTCGGGGATATTGCCGTACCAATACAGCAAGAACTGGGAAAACGCGATGTAAGCCCAGAACACGATGAACCCGAACTGGAATTTCGCCAGGTCGTGAAAATGCTCGGTGTTGACCTGTCGCTGCAACCGGCCAGCCCGCTGCAACGCATAGCAAGATACGATCATCATTGCGAAGAAGCTGAGCATGCTGGCAGCGAATAGGTAGACGCCGTAAATCGTGCTGAACCACTCAGGATCGGTCGACATCATAATGTCAAAGGCGCCGAAATTCGTCGCCAAGGCAGTGAAGATGATCCCGGGTCCAGCCCATTTCTGGCACTTGAGCGTGATCGATGCATCGCCCGTTTCGTCCTGCTTGCGGCTCATGCCAAAGAAGTACCGGGCGCACAGAACCCACACGGCGAAGTAAACGAAGACACGAATCGTAAACCAGAACGGGTTCAAGTAATCCAGTTTCTTTTCGACGATGGCCGAGACGTTGCCGGACCCGGCATTCCACGGGTACAAGGCGGGGCTGTCCGTCCACCAAACCATCGCCAGGATCGGCAGAAACAACAGCAGCCACCAAGGGATCATGTAGGCCAGCAATTCGGCGACGCGGCGAATCGTGGCACTCCATGCCGCCCGGGCCACGTGCTGGATCATGACGAAGAACAGTCCGCCCAGGCAGATGCTCAGGCAGAAAATGAAGTTCGCCAAATAGGAATGCAGGAAGGCCGAAAACCCAACCGATCGATTTTCTTCACCTCCGACGAAATAGCACATGCCGGCGCTGAGCAGGACGCAAATCAATCCTACCGCCAGCAGCATGGGAGCCTTGCCGCGCCACCCACCGGGAAGAGTCAGGTCTTCGCTTGAACTGTTCGTTGCCATATCTGCTACCTGAATCCAAGGATTCGTTCGTTGTTCCCACTGCTCTCATGCCGTCACCGGCGGGTCGCTGCCGGATGACGGGTGTTGTACCCACCGGCACCTGGTCGGCCGGTTGTCGGTAACCGATCTATCGATTCGTCGTGTCGTCGCCGCGGGCCGACGCCAGGTCTGCGTCGGCGGGCACATCCTCTGGCCGCGCATTCTGGCTCCGCTGCAGCACGCGGACGTAGGCCACAACGGCCCACCGCTCGCGCGGCGTCAAGGCATCCGCATAAGGGGCCATTTTGCCTTTTCCGTGCGTGATGGTGTAATAAATTCTGCCCACTGGTTGATCGATAATCCGCTGCTCATGCAGGCTGGTTGGTTGCAACCAATACCCCTGTGCCAATTCCGTCGCACGTCGCGACACCAGCCCATCGCCGTAACCGGCCAAGCCGTGGCACGCTGCACAATTCTGTTCAAACTCGCGCCGCCCCACCTCGATCAACTCGGCATCAACCGGCAAGGGAAACCGCTCGAGCCAGGCATAATTGGGCTCGCCCTCGGCAGCCGGCCCAGCCCCCGCGTCGCCTTCGTCCTCCGCCGTCGTGGGTGCCTGGTCCCCGGCGGGCTTACTAGGCGCTTCCCCTGCTTGCTCACTGCTGGCATCTGCCGTCGCGGAAGCTTGTGGATCATCGGCGGCCGACGTATCGGGTTGAGGCGGCGGAGGCGCGGGCGGCTCTTCGATCGGCTCTTGGCTCGCCGAATTCTCCTGCTGGTAGCTGACCATTTGCACGTTCACAGCAGCCCCTTTACCCATGGCAACTCCCTCGGGGTCGTAGCCCAGCAGGAAGGGGTCGTTCGGACCGAGTTCCCCGCGTGCGACCGTACCAGGTACCGGAGGACGCTGGACGCGGCCGTCGGCGAAAATCGTCGTTGGCTGCTGAGCCTTGCGGGATGGCTGGAAATCCATGTCGAAGAAGATGTGCCACCGCGGATAGGGACTGCGCGAATTGCGCATATTCAGCACAATCGCTCCGGGTATCAGGGTGATCAGAATCAGCACAGCGATCCCCGCATAAATCGACTTGGGGACCTCGGTGGGACTATCGTCCTCCCAAACCTCCTCGACGGCCTTGGCGCCAGTCGCTTCCAGCAACTCCCTGACCTTCTCTGCGTTGAAATACTGGTCGCGCGAATCGACCCACAGGAAGAAGCGGTCATCGGTGGCCCGATCGAATTTCGGGTCGGTGAACACCGGGTTGTTGAACTTGGGCAAGCCATTCAGCCCCAGCATGGCGAACACGGTCATGAAAGCAGCGAACAGGACCGTCAGCTCGAAAGTCACCGGAATGAACGCCGGCCAACTGGCGTAGGGCTTGCCGGATATGATGTAAGGGTAATCGAAGGCATTGGTCCACCATTGCAGCAACAGCGCCACGGTGGTTCCGGTCATCCCCGCCACCAACGAGAACCAGGGCAACCGCGTGCGGCGGATATTCAGCGCCTCGTCGATTCCATGCACGGGAAAGGGCGTGAAAGCATCGATGCGAGAGTACCCCGCGTCGCGTACCTTGCGCGCTGCATCGAGCAACTGGTTCTCGTCCTCGTACTCCGCCATCCAACCGAACGACCGAGGCGGACGAATTTTTTTCTGCTTAGGCTGATGTTCGCTCATGATTTGCTCTGAACCAGCTATGAACCGCGTTCCAATGCACTGCCTCTACATCTGTCGACAAACCGCTCAATGGTCACCGCCGTGCCCATGGCGATGTTCCGCATGGGCATGCTGACTCATGACTCCCTTGACCTCGCTGACGGCCACCACCGGCAAGTACTTGCAAAACAGCAAAAACAAGGTGGTGAACAGACCGAAAGAACCTACCAGCATGCCGATATCCACCCAGGTCGGCGAAAAATACCCCCAGCTCGAGGGCAGGAAGTCGCGCGCCAGCGAAGTGACGGTAATCACGAATCGCTCGAACCACATACCGATGTTGACAAAAATCGTCACGATCCACATCAAGATGGTGTTGCGGCGAAAAACCTTGAACCAGAAGACCTGCGGCGAAATCACGTTGCAAGTGAACATGATCCAGTACGCCCACCAGTAAGGGCCGAACGCACGGAACACGAAGGTGTCATATTCGTACTTGTTCTGGCTGTACCAGGCCATGAAGAATTCGGTGACATAGGCCAGCCCCACCATGGAACCGGTGGCCAGGATGATCTTGCACATATTGTCCAGGTGGCGGGGAGTGATCAAGTGCTTCAGGTTGTAAATAGCCCGCACCGGGATCAACAACGTCAACACCATGCCGAAACCGCTGAAGATAGCCCCCGCCACGAAGTAGGGCGGAAAAATGGTGGTGTGCCAACCGGGGAGTTGCGATACGGCAAAGTCGAAGCTAACTACCGTGTGCACCGATAACACCAGCGGCGTCGCTAGCGCCGACAGAATGCTGTAGGCCTTTTCGTAACGCATCCAGTGCCGCGAGGATCCGGACCATCCCAGACACAGGATGCCATAGATCATCCGCCGCAACCGACTCTTGGACCGATCGCGAAAGGTCGCCAGATCCGGGATCATGCCCATGTACCAGAAAATCAAGGAGACCGACGCGTAAGTCCCCACCGCAAACACGTCCCACAACAAGGGACTGCGAAACTGCGGCCACATCCACAAATTCAAACTGGGGTAGGGAGTCAACCAGTAAGCGAACCACACGCGGCCCACGTGGATGCCGGGAAACGTACCTGCACAAATGACTGCAAAGATCGTCATGGCTTCCGCGGCCCGGTTGATACTGGTCCGCCAATTCTGACGGAACAGATACAGAATGGCCGAAATCAACGTGCCGGCGTGTCCGATACCGACCCAGAAGACGAAGTTGACGATCGGCCAACCCCAAAACACCGGCGACATATTGCCCCACACACCGACACCGGTGAGGAACAAGTAGATGATCAAACAACCGAACATCAGCAGCGAGGGAAAGGCCACTGCAAACGTCAACCACCAAATCAGCGGCTGCGATTCCTCGCTGATCCGCGACACCATGTGGGTGACGGAAGCATACGTTTGATCCCCTGTAACCAACGGCGTCCGTCGGCCTGGCGTGTCGATGGTATTATCGACTTCCGATACAGCTATGCTCGCCATGAGATTACCAGAACACAATAAGGATTAAGGTTCAACTCGTTCGTCGCTATCTCTCCGGAACCACTCGGGGCTCCTGCTCCCTCCGCTGCCGCGCTCAGTGCTCGGCGGCCGTTCCCTCCGCACCAGCATGATCACTGTCGCCGTGGGGGGCGGCCGACGCGCCGGGCTGATGGCCGTCGCCGTTGGCATGGTGATCGCCGTGACCGCCATGCCCGTGCATGAATTCCTGGGCTTCCTTACGCTGCTCCACGGTACGCAATCGCGGATGTGGATTCCGCACACGAGCCAAGTACAGCGTCCGGGGTTTGATGTTCAACTCGGCCAACATCGCGTACGCGCGGGGATCCTCTTGCAACCGGGCCACACGCGTCGATCGGTCCTTAATGTCCCCGAACACGATGGCCTGGGTCGGGCAGGCTGTCTGGCAGGCCGATTGGACTTCGCCGTCCTCGATCCGCCGCCCTTCCCGCCGCGCGTCGATCTTGCCATTCTGAACGCGCTGGATGCAGTACGTGCACTTCTCCATCACACCACGGCCCCGCACGGTGACCTCCGGGTTGAGCACCAATTGCTGCAGCTTGCGGTTGGCGGTTTCCATCTCATCCCGCCGCTCCCAGCCATAAAAATACCCGTACTCGGTGTTGTAATTGAAGTAATTGAACCGACGGACTTTGTACGGACAGTTGTTGGCACAATACCGAGTCCCAATGCATCGGTTGTAGGCCATGGCATTGATGCCTTCCTCGGTGTGCACCGTCGCCGCCACCGGGCAAACCTGCTCACAGGGAGCAGTCTCGCAATGAGCACACGCCACCGGCTGGTTAACCATTTGCGGTGCATCCACACTTCCCCGGAAGTAACGGTCGACTCGAATCCAATGCATCTCACGACCGCGGCTGACCTGTTCCTTGCCCACCACCGGGATGTTGTTCTCGGCCTGACAAGCGACGACACAAGCATTGCAGCCAGTGCACTTATTCAAGTCGATGGTCATGCCCCACTGGTACGGAACCGTCTCGTCCCGCTCGAACTTCTCGATCGGCTCCTCCCACAACGACTCCAACCGAGGGTGATGCGTCCCGAGCGCTTCGACGAAGTCCTTACCTCCCTCTGCAATCTGCTCGGCGGTTCCCTCGCGAACCAGGATGCCAGCCCGCTCCTTGGTCACCTCCAAACCGCGTTTGTCGATGCTGAAGTGATCCTGCGTGGTCGCCAGCTTGTAGGGAATCGATGTCGCCCGCGCCTCGACATCGGTCAGTACGTACTTGTTGGCCAGCGTGCGGAGTGGCGACACGTCTGTGCCGACCACCACCTCGGCGTCACTCTTGACCGCTTCGTCGCGGCACACGCGTCCATACCCCAGATGCACGGCGATCGACCCGAAGGCCTGCCCAGGCATCACGAACACCGGCAACTCCAACCGCTGTCCGCCATGAGACAAGGCTACGATTTCGTTTTGCGCCAACCCCAATCGACTGGCCGTTTGCGGCCCGACGATGGCCGCATTATCCCAAGTCAGCTTGGTCATCGCCTGGGGCAATTCCTGCAGCCATACATTCTTGGCGAAGCGTCCGTCGTAAACCGCGTCGCTGGGGACGAACACCAACTCCAATTGCCCATTCTCCAGCGACTCGACATCGAGTGTACCGACTGGCTTCTCATCGCCGATCTGCAACTCTCCACTGATGGGCGATCTACTGGCACCAGCCAGGAAACCGTTGTGCAACGTTTCGCGCCAGACCCGGGAGGGCAGGGCCCCTTGAATCCCATTGGCTGTGGCCCGCACCACCTCCTCACCCGAAACCGGATTCGCCATCAAGGCGGTCAGAACCTCGGGAACGGTCTTGCCGCCCAACAACGGCAGGATTTGCGGCTGGCAGACCCCGTACGACCCGTCGACACCCAACACATCCCCCCAACTTTCCAGAGGATGAGCCAGCGGAATCGACCAGGCGCAGTGAGCGGCCGTTTCGTCATCGAATTCGGCACAATAGACGACATGCTCCAGCCGTTGCAGCGCCTCCCCCAGCTTGACATCGCCGGGAGCGGCGTAGACGGGGTTGTCCCCCAGAATCCACACCGTATCGACCTGGCCGCCATCGATCGCTTCGACGAGCTGCCCCAGGCCGATAGGATCCACGCCTGGAATGGCCGAACGACTGGGCATCAACTGAACCGTGTGGCCGATATTGCCCAATTTCTGATTCAACCGCAGAGCCGTCGTTTGCACATCGACCGGCAGATGACTGCCGACCGACACCAGGCTCGCCCCCTGGTTGGCAACCAGGTCCTCGGCCACCGCCTCGATGAAGCGCTCGACCTGTTGGGCCGGACTGATCTGGTCGAAGGCGGGTTCGTCGCCGGCCCCCGCCGGAGCCGCACCACCGGCCAACAACTCGTCGACACGCTGCTCGATCCGCACCAACAAAGCCCCCATGTGGCTGGATCGCACCGGCACGCGGGTATCCGCCGTCGCTCCGGTGACCGAGTACCGCGACTCGGCCGCATACAGTCGATTCATGCCGGGACCGGCCGCAGCGCGGCCCTTGGAGAACTGCCGCGAGTACAGCACCATATTGGGATCATTGCCCAACAAATCACAATCCAGACAACAAATAACTTTGGCCGCCGACAAATCGTACAGCAACTCGGCAGGCTGCCCCGCGGCCTTCGCACAGGCCTCCCGCTGCGACTCGTCGTCGACCGACGCGTACTGAGCAACCCGAGCCTGGGGCAACTGGCGAACCACCTCGGCCACCAATCGGTTGACCGACGGCGACAGAGACGGAGCCATCAAGATCGCCAACGACTTACCGCCACCCTCCATCAACTCCTTCCAATGCTGGCTCGCATAGGCAACAAAATCGTCCCATGCCCCCGTCGTAGCCTCCCCATCCCGCCGGCGAACGATGCGATCCAACCGATCCGGGTCGTACAGCCCCAACACACAAGCCTGCGAAAACACATCCGTTCCAGCACTGGCAAACCGCTGATTTCCATCGGACAGATCATTGGGCTCGGAAGCCTTCATCACCGGATGATCGGGATTGCCCTCGACTTTGATCGGCCGACCATCGCGGTTGGTCACCAACAAGTGCACGGCACGACCAGCCAATTCAAAATTGGTCGCGTAGCGCTTGGGCACCCCAGCCACGGTATTCTCAGGCCGAATGACGAACGGAGCCAGCTCGACCGGCCCGTAGCGACACCCCGCTGCGCCACTCAGTGCGATCGAGGCGCTCATCAACTGCAACCAGCGACGCCGCGACACGCCCTCGGGAAACTCCGACGCAGCCACCGGGAATTCTCGATCCAGGAACTGCTGGAACTCAGCCGATCCCTCCAACTCGCCCATACTCCGCCAGTAACCATCACTGGCAGCAGGAGATTCGACTTGAGCCTCAGCGCCCGACTTGCTTGGATTCGATTGCATGTTATCGCTTCGCTACTTATCTGAAACAGCCAAAGGCTACGTACCTGAGCACCATCAGCGGGACCGATCGGCGCCGACCACGGCACTCGCAGTGCCAGCCGGCATTGCATCAGCGGTGACAGACCGCACAGTTATCGCGGGGATGAATCCCCTTTTCTTCCATCAACCGCCGGCCAATCTCGGCCCGCGTCCCCTCCTCCGGATCCGGCTCCCAATCCAACTTGGTCACCAGCTCAACCGGCCGAATATGCCCCTCGGGGTGCCGATGACAATCGATGCACCACGCCATCGACAACTCCTTGGCCTGATACACCTTGTCCATCGTGTCGATCCGACCATGACAGGTAACGCAACTGACGCCGCGATTGACATGGGCGGAGTGATTGAAAAACACAAAGTCTGGCAAACGATGAATCCGGACCCAAGGCACCGACGCGCCCGTTTCCCAGCTCTCGTGCACCGCCCGCAGTTTCTCACTGGCTGGATGCACCGAGGCGAATTTAGTGGCACCGTCCGGACCAAACGGACTGTGGCAATTAATGCACTTAGATGTCGGCGGAATCGTGGCGGCAGCCCCCTTGTCCACATTCACGTGGCAGTACCGACAGTCCATCTTCAACTCGCCCGCATGAATCTTGTGACTGAAGGGCACCGGCTGAGTCGGTTGGTACCCTGGATTCAGGGTCAAATCATCCGTAGCGCCGAGGAACAAGATCACCGCATAGGTCGCGCCGCACAGTGCAAACACTCCCAACATCGGCACAAACTTGTTCGTCCAACGCGGAAATAAGAATCGATTCATGACTCGTATATTCGCAAAGTGGATGCGCAAAAAGAACCAGTCAGCCCACCGCCGCTGGCGGGCGTTTTCACCCAAAGCCGGTCACCCCGGTCCGATATGCAGGCCGCGTCGGAAAAGATCCATGGGCCGAAAAGGGCGTTGGCCATGACCCACAGCGGTCCGGCGGCGCAAGACGCGCGGGAGAGGGGGAATGAGGTATCTCACCACCGCACCATCCCCTACGTTCCGCTCGTCGGGCAAGCCCGCCTATCGCGACAATACCCGCTGCGACCGCGTAGTATCCGTATCTACCGGCCGCCTGTTAACCCCAATCTCGGCATCCACAGACGCTCTGCCCCTGTGACAAATGGTCGCATATTGCCCTTGCATTGGTTTTGCTTGGCGCCCGCTGTCACCTTTTCCGCTTCCCGAACACTCTCATGGTGTAGGCGATGCGTTCAGTGCCTGGCCCGGGGCCATTGCCCGAAACCGCCCAGTCCCGCGGTCACGGGGCGTGCCCGCGTCGTATCCCCCTCAAATTAGGAGGCCGCTTCTCGAGCATCCTCTAGGTTTGCTGGTTCTCGACGAGAGCATTTATGGGAAACAACGCCGCTCATCTCGTCCGGCGGTTCCAGACCGGTGATCGCGAGGCCTTCGCCGAGCTCGTCCGCCGCTATCAGAACTACGTTGCCTCGATCGCCTACAGTCCCACCGGTGATTTTGCCCGGAGTGAGGATATCGCGCAACCAACGTTCTTGACCGCTTGGCAGCGCTCCCCGCAACCGGCAATCAGGCCGCTGTATCATCGAGCCCAAACAATCCACACCCTGGTGGCAACACCGAATCCGGTCAAAGCGCCGCGTCGTAGCGTGGGCCCGCGAGGAAAATTCCTAAGCTCACCATAATTGAAAATCCAAATCGTTTCGCGACTGATGGCCAGACGGGACGGCGGTTGGATCGACGTGGCCGATCTTCAGCGCGTACAATCATGGCCATCACCAGTCGCCAGCGCACGAAACGCCGGCCTGACTTACACCTTCCTACCCCCAGACCTGAAAATCCGGCCTGTCGGATTAACATCGAAAGGCCTTTGTCTGCTGGAAGCGCTCAGGTGCCCCGCTCCCCCAGGTTCAGGTCATTACTAAGAAACGCCAACAAGTTGCGACTAAAATGCACAACTACTTTCATCTACTTGTTGCTGCGATCGCCGTGGTGACCATTCCGCCGTCGGCCTTGGCGGAGGTCCCAGCTAATGAACGGCCGAACTTCGTCGTCATTTTCATCGATGACATGGGATTCTCGGATCCCAGTTGTTTTGGCAATCCGTTGCTCCAAACTCCCAACATCGACAAACTGGCGTCCCAGGGGATCAAACTGACGAATTTCTATGTCAATTCTCCAATCTGTTCCGCCTCGCGAGTGGCCCTGACCACCGGTCAATACCAGGGGCGTTGGCGGATCCATTCGTTCCTCAATACGCGAGCCGGAAATTCCAATCGCGGCATGGCAAATTTCCTCGATCCGGCTGCGCCCACGACCGCCAAGAAGTTGCAGGCGGCGGGCTATGCCACGGCCCATTTCGGCAAGTGGCACATGGGGGGCGGGCGCGATGTCGACGACGCACCGCTGCCTCGCGCGTATGGTTTTGATGAATCTCTGGTTTCCTTCGAGGGACTCGGTGACCGGCTTATCGAGAACAAACCGAATGCGCTCGCGCGCGCCCAGGCTCTAGGACAGGGCAGGATCATTCCTTGTGAACGTTGGGAAAGGATTCGGATCCAGACGGATCGGGCAATCGATTTTATACGCCGCCATCGAGACGAACCATTTTACGTGCGGTTGTTTCCCAACGACGTTCACGATCCCCATGTACCTCTGCCCGGTAGTGCTGACAAATTCCAAGGCGTCACCGACGATCCCTACGTGCGCAACTTTCTGGCTGTGCTCGAAGAACTGGACCGGCACATGGGCCGAGTTGTGGCGGCCATCGATCAGTGGGGATTGGGAGAGAGGACATTGGTCCTCTTCACGAGCGACAATGGACCAACGGACTGGCCCAAAAAGTATGAAACAGGCCCGCCGGCCGGTTTCACCGGTCCGTATCGCGGGCGCAAATGGTCCCTGTTCGACGGTGGCATTCGCATGCCGTTCATCGCGCGGTGGACCGGGACGATCCCAGCCGGAATTGAAGACACGACCAGCCTGATGGCTGCTATTGATGTTTCTCCGACTATTTGCGGGTTCGCCGGGGTTTCAGTTGAAGACGATCTCGACGGTGTGGATCGTGGCGATGTGCTGTTGGGGCACCCATCCTCCCGGGGCAAGCCTGTGTTTTGGCAATATGGCCACCCTCACGCGATCCTCCAAGGCGGCAAACCGGAACACCAAAGTCCAACCTTTGCCATGCGCGACGGTCGCTGGAAATTCCTGGTCAATCCGGATGGGAGCGAAGCCCAGCTTTTCGATCTCGTCTCCGACCAGAGCGAAACGAACAATCTTCTCCGGGCACACCGCGACCGCGCCACGGCGATGGCCCGCCAGATTTCTGGTTGGGCCGACCAGCTAGGATATGCGTTCGATAACGAGGCACCCCTTACCGCCCCAGGACCAACTTTGGCGATCCTGGCCAGCAATCAACTCCTGCGGTTTGAAAATCATGGTGTTCAAGGAGACGCCGGATCCCTTGAGTTCGACGGTAATGCTTGGCTGGCGCTTCCCTCTTTTCGAACGCCCAAAGTGGCGGGGGGACGTTCGCTTCAGATCAAAGGTACGATTCGACCAACGTCACCCTCCGGAGTCATCCTGGCGCACGGCAACAGTCGAGCCGGCTACAGCATCTACCTCGACGAGGGCCGCCTGTGTTTTGCCGCTTGTGTTCAGAACAAACGCACTGAGATATGCTCTCCTGCTGTGATTGGAAAGGCGAGCACCTTCGAAGCAAGATGGACTCCGGAAGGCACTATGATGCTCAAGGTGAACGGCAAGCTCGTGGGCAATGCGCAGCCCGGTGTCCTAGATCAGGAACCATCCGACACGATTCACATTGGTGCAGATCTGCATCAAGCGGTAGGCCGCTATACCGCCCCCAACTTCTTTGCTGGAAGCATCGAGAACTTGACCTTCCGGTATCCAAATGGAACGTGAACGCTCGGTCATTCTTCGATCCGCAGCAGCACAATGGATCACCCGCGCGCTCCATGTGTGCGCAGGTGAGCATCGCGGCGAATTTCGACCTGGCGGTGGCCCCGTCGACGGAACCCTCCCAGCGCCGGCAGATCGCGCTACGCACCCAAGCGTCTCAAGGACGGTCGGCAGGGTTGCTGACGGCACGCTCGCTTGGGCCGGCCGCTAGTTTTTTCCGTGCCATCGGCAAGGTACCATGGAGACGGCGGCAGTGGGTGAGCGAGAGAGTGAGCGGAAGAGCTGTTTTGGCTGCACCGCCGGGCGATGCAGCGCACCCGTGTTCGTCCTCGCCAACTTGCCGCAACTCGAGCACGCTACCTGGACACCCAAACTCTGGGACGCGTCTATGTGCAGTAAACTATCCCGGCGCAGTGCGCTGTTTTGCTGGTTGACATTCGCTGGCGTCGGTTGGGCCATCGCTCAACACCCGAGCGGCTGCGCTGCGCCGGCAGGGTCTGAGGACGGCCAGCCGACCGAAGGCCCCGCCGTTCGAGTAGCGGTCGTGCAAATGGCAGTGCGTCCGGGGTTGAGCAAAAACCTGGCGTCGATTCTCGAATGGACTCGGCGTGCGGCGGGCGCCGGTGCCGAACTGGTCGTCTTTCCCGAGGCCGCGTTGAGTGGTTCGAACGCGCCCATGCCTAGCCTGGAAGCCGCTTTGACACAGGTGCGCGCGGCGGCAGGCGAGAACGGGATCAGCGTCATCTTGGGGGCGGCTGCTCTGCCGGAAGGATCGCCGCGTCCGAAAAACCTGCTGATCGCCATCGATCCAACTGGTAGCGAAGTTTACCGATACATCAAGTTGACATCCTCGCCACGATCGCCCCCGCCTGGCCCGTTGTTGCTGGCCGGGATGCGCATCGGGCCCATCATCTGTGCCGACCGCTGGATTCGGGCCGTCGAAGAGTTACCGATTCATGCCGGTGCGAACGTGAGCATCGAGATCGCGGGCAATTTTGCTCAGGAATGGGTGCCGGACCTCCAGTGGTATTGGTACGTTTCCCGCGCGGTACGCAACAGCGTTTGGGTCGTGTTCGCTAACACCGCCGCGAATGCAGATTCGCCCGGTCACGGCCACAGCGCAGTGATCGCGCCGGATGGACGCGTGATTGCCTCGGTCCCCGACGCGCGCGAAACCATGCTGCTGGCCACCTTGGATCTGGCTGCCGCGGATCGGCAGAACATGCTCCGCAGGTCGTCCCACCCGGCGCTTGCGCCTTTCTGGCAACGCGGTGCTCGATTGGTTTCCAGTCCGCCAAAAACCAGCGACTCAGATTGGAAGGGCCGGGCCTGTCCGCAGCGTCGCATTAAGGTCTTCGTGGGTACCGCGGTGGGGGACGTGCATCAGGTGCTGCAGCAAATCGAACAGGGGGCTGCGGCGCAAGCGGACCTGATCGCGCTGCCCGCCCGGGCAATCGCGGATCAGGAAGTGGAATCGATCCGCGCGTCGGCGGCCACCCACGAAGTTACCGTGGTGATCGGGACCGAGCACCGCCAGGGAGATCGCCGGTACAACTCCGCGCTGGTCATCGGACCGACGGGCCAGTTGATCACCCGCTACGATCAACTATCCGCCATGCCACCATTTGCACCGGGAGCCGACGCCAGGCGCGCCTGGTTTGAT
The DNA here is from genome assembly GCA_003695565.1 of Planctomycetota bacterium. Lineage (GTDB taxonomy): Bacteria > Planctomycetota > Planctomycetia > Pirellulales > Pirellulaceae > Aureliella. The sequence continues at coordinate 23,193 of RFIQ01000144.1, forward strand.
GTTCAAGGAATTCCGGCGGTGGTGACGCTGGAGGGCGATCGTCACTGGACCGAAATCGCCGAACTGAGCGCCGTGGCTGGTGCTCGGCTGCTGGTGCACCTGGAGCACAGCAAACCGACCGAAGACGAGATGGCGTTCCAGCGGTTTCAGTCCTTGGCCGTCATGGCGTCTTACCGTACCGCCACCGTGGTGGCGGATACGGCTGGCGCCTTCGTTTGGGAAGATCTCCACTCTCGTGCCGAACGCAGATCGGTGGTCCGGCGTACGCCGGGATTTGTCCGGCCGGACGTAGAGGTTTTCTCGCCGTTCTCGGCCAACCTACTGGCACGCGGCGCACCGGACCGACCGATCGTCGTCGACGTCGCCGTCCCCGGGCCCAACGATTACTATATGGATTCGATCCAGCGGTTTCCGGGGATGGCTGCCTGGGCACGGTATGGAGCTTCGCTCCTGCAACCTTTGCAAACGCGCGCAACGAGGTCCAAGCCATGAAATGTTTCCCGCTAAGCTCACTTATCATCGCCTGGGGGTGTGGCTTGCTGCTGCTGGGCCAGGCCTGCCCATCCTTGGCAGCAGGTCCGTTCGACGGCAAGTCGTTCCATGGCCGCATCGCATACAGTTGCGACGGCAACCACAACGACCCGGACGACTGGGCTTCCTCGCCGATGGCTTTGGCGATCCTTGCCCAATTCGGATGCCAGCAGAACCTGGTGCACTTCGACTACAACTCGATACTGAACAACAACTTTCCCGTGTGGGAGCACCAGCATCGACAGACGGTGATGGAAGCAGCCCGACGATTCGGGTACGACGCGCGCCTCTTTTTTGATTGTCAGCAAGATGTCGATGCAGCCGTTGCCGACCTCGTGCGGCACATCAATGCGTCCTCGGCCGACAACCCGTTGTACTTCGTCATCGCCGGCCCGATGGAAGTGCCCGCCAGGGCGATTCACATGTCCAACCCGATCAAGCGGAGGTTCGTTTATTGCATTTCGCACAGCAGTTGGAACGACGGCTTCTCGGCTCGGTACGACTTCCCCGTCAGCAAGCGCTCCATCATCGAAAGCGGCGTGCAGTGGGTCCAGATTCGCGATCAGAGTCTGTTGAGCACCAGCCCCTATCCGAAGTCCCGAGAAGCTCGCGATGCCGACCGGCTTCCCGGCCTGATGGCTCCGATGGAAGCATTTGCACCCTACCGATGGCTCGAGCGCCCCGACCGTGACGACTGGCTGTTTCTGTGGCAGCAATTCATTGTTTCCGGGCGTCCCGACGCGTCGGACGCCGGGATGATATACTTCTTGCTCACCGGTGACGAGCAGGCCACGCCGGAAAAGCTGCGACAACTGTTTGAAGGGAACTTGCCGCCACCGATCAGCGAGCGTCAGGTCATCCGCCTGGAGGCCGAGAACTTCGTCGAACTCGTGGGCTACCAGCCGCAGTACCGCAAGGACCGCTCGATTTCCCATCGTCTGTTCGTTCGCCCCGTCGGGGACGCCCACTCCGCGCGGCTGGCCACGCGGGTGGACCAGCCCTACATGGCCTTCCGCACCCTGTACGATGTGGCCATCCGTTACATGGCTGGCCAGCAGCCGACGGTCTTCGAATTGCAAATCGGTGGTCAGGAATCGGAACAGGTGACGGCACCGACCGGCAGCGGATGGCAAACCGTGCGGATCCCTGCTGTCCAAATCGGGCGACGACAACGAATGGTGCTAGCCGTCCACGGAGCGCCCGTCGCCATCGATTACGTCGAGCTGCGGCGGTCCGATTCCTCCACGTTGGCCGCGGATCCGCCCACTGCATCGCCCGCCGCCGGTCCCGCCACTGGGCATGCGCGATTTGCCGTCACCGAACCGCTGGATGATCCCGCGGCACTCCCCGGCCAAGTCATTGTCGGCGGCAAGAATCCAGGCTATCTGAAGATCAACGGCGGGCGGCCTCTCTTCCTGACTGGCCCCGACAACCCGGAAGATTTTCTGTACATGGGAGAGCTGCAGCCGGATGGAACGCGGGCCGGTGGCGGCCAGATGGAAATCATCGAGTTCCTGGGGCAGGCTGGTGTCAATGCCTGCCACATGCTGATGTTCCGCATGCAGCGATGCAACATCAAAGACGAAGGAGACGACACGCATTGCCCGTTCATCAATCACGACCCCAGCCAGCCCCTGAACGAGAAGGTGCTGGATCAGTGGGATGGCTGGCTCCGCGAACTGGAGAAACGCGGCATCATCGTGCACCTGGAATTCTACAACGATGCCACCGACGTGGAACGGATGGGTTGGGTACTCGATTCAAATGGACGGTTGCATCCCGACGAAGAGCGATTTGTGCGCGGCATCGTCCAGCGTTTCCGCCACCACAAGAATATCATGTGGGGCATCGAGGAAAGTGCCAATAAGCTGCCGCGCACTTGGCTCAAACACTATCGAGCACTCAGCCGATTGATCGCTGAAGTCGACGGCCATCACCATCCAATCGTCCATAGCCTGGTCACGCCCGAAACGAAGGAACGCGACATTCACCCGGACCGCGTCATGAGCAGCGACTTGCGAGACGCCCCCCATGTCCGGGTCATCACCTGGTTGCACATACCGCCGTACGGCGAAGATTTCGAAGCCCAACATCGAGCTTACTTGAAGTATGCCGGGATGGACGCCGATCGGTTCGTTCGCATGAAGAATGAAACGGAGTATCACCGGATAGACCGCCGCACGGCGCGCGTGCAGAACTGGGCCTGCATTTTCGCTGGCATGCACTCCTTGGAAGCCAACTGGAACGTGTCTCGCCAGGATCGCCGCCCGCGAGCCATCGATGGCGGCATCGCACTGCGATTCATCGAGCGAACGAATTGGCACCGCTGCCAACCGCATGACGAGCTGGCCACCGGCTCCACCCGTTGGGTGCTGGCCGATCCTGGACGCGAATACCTGGCCTATTCCTATGATGCAGACGGGCCCATGGGCTTGCGGCAGTTGCCCGCCGGAACCTACGACGTGCTGTGGTTCGATACAGTAACCGGGCGGGCGGTGGAACAGCAAGTGAAGGTCGACACTACCGGCGACGTCCTATGGCCCGTACCCGCGGAGCTGGGCCCCGAAGTCGCCTTGCGCGCCCGAGCCGTCCCGAAAGACTAACCGCCGCGCGCGGGGCCGTGGGGCAACTCGCTGCCGTACCGTCTTGCACCCGCTCGACCATCCGGATCACCCGTCGTTCGCGTTCGCGGCGCATGCCCGCGCGAGGGGTTGGCAGATGACAATAATGTGACGCGTAGAGGAGCGGTCGTCGACCAAAGTTGTGGTTAACCGGGTGAGACGCATGATGGAAATGCTGAAGGTCTATTTCGCGTCGTTGGCGACATTCTTGGCGATCGATGCAATCTGGTTGGGGATGTTAGCCCGCACGTTCTACCGCCAGCGACTGGGGTTTCTCCTGGCAGAGCGGCCGAATTGGTGGGCCGCCGCTGCGTTCTACCTGCTGTTCGTTGGCGGCATGCAGATATTTGTCATCGCCCCGGCGGTCGACGGCGGTTCGTTAGGCCGGGTCGCCTTGCGCGGTGCGCTGTTCGGTTTGGTAACCTACGCCACCTACGACCTTACCAACCAGGCAACCCTCAAGGGTTGGCCTTGGATCGTCACTGCCGTCGATCTGGCTTGGGGCATGCTCCTGTGTACAATCGTTTGTTCCGTTGGTTTCCTCGTCGCCTCCTCCGTTCGCGGAACCTAACCATGTCCGGCGAACGAGCGTTTGCCCCACCCACCCTCCACTTGCTCCTTTCTACGCCATTGCGTCAATGCATTTCCCTCCTCCGTTACTCACCCCGCACCATCCTTTCTCTCACCTCACCGTGAACTGCATATGGTAGGGCCGTTGCAAAACTGCTTGAAACTCGATGCGCCACCGAGGGACGTCGCAGAACTAACCCGAAGCCCGACTCTCTCGTAGCCTGACGCTCCAAGTCGGGTAATTCTCCAGCCCGGATTCGGAGAGTCGGGCTACGGCGCTTACTGCGGCGGCCGCGCGAAGCCAGGCAGCGGCAGGTTTCCGTGAGCTACTTGATCGTAGAGAAATCGCAGCGCTTCGCGGAGATTGCCTCGGTAATGGCGAAAGACCGCTTGGATCGCATCCTGGGGCAGTTCGTCGGAGGTGTATCCAAGTTCGCGAATCAGGGAGGTGAGCAGTTGGGGGTTGGTCGTCGTGCGCAGCCAGACGGGCAACCCACAGCGACGGTGGACGGCTACCACCAGGCCTCCCGCTCGGGATTTCCGCAAGATGGCGTTCCAGCCGCGCCAGGGGGTCTTTTCGGCGCTGTCGAGCAACACGATGGCTCGGCCGGCACGGGCCAGCACGGCGTCGACGACCGCGGCCCGCTGCGACGGCTGGTGGGGCATGCGAACGTACCAGGCAGCGCGGCCCAGGTGGATGGGGATTTCCCGCTCCAATTGTTCCAGCAGAGTCGTTTTGCCGGATCCCTGCGGACCGACGACCGCGCCGCGGTAATTCAGATCCTGCAGCCGCGTCATCAGAGCCGGCCAATCGCCAGCGGTCAGGCGAAATGGCAGCGCGGTGACGCGATCGACGGCGAACGGATTCAGGCGTGCAGGGACGGGATGGGACGCCATCGAATTACGGAACCGATTAGAACGAGGACGACGGTGCGGTGCTCAGCGCATCGCCACGGTGCAATAGAATCTCTTTGCCCTCTGGGGCAACGACTATTTCCACTTGCGCGGCTTCCTGCGACGGAAATGCAATGGCCTCGATCGCCCATACCAGGGAAATCAGTTTGCCGGAAAAGCTGTAGGGTTCATCCGGAGCAACGAACCGGAACGGCTCTCGCCCACTCTCCGCCGGGTGCGCAAGAGTGCGGGTCTCATGGATTCCCACGTCCAGGTCCCCCTTACCGCGCGTAAACCAGATCAATCGTACTTCCACACGCTCGGGTGGCTTAGACAGGTCTTGCCAACTCGCGGTACCGGCGATCGTGTCGCCGGGCTGGAATGCCTGCTGGTCGTTCTCCAGTTGGATCGAGATCATCGCTTCCTCGGTCGCACGCGAAACGGAAATTTCTCATCGATGTCCGGCCACTTGGGGATGTCACCTTTGACGCGGATGGTCCACAAGATCTCGTTGTGATTGGCCTGGAACGAATGCATCGTATCGGTCGGAATGGTCACCGTCCCCGTGCCGAACCGCATTTGTTCGGGGTCTTCCGTGTTCGCGACTTCGATGGTGAGAAAATCTTCCGTGTCGGTGTAGGTGCTCGTCCCGCGCGTGTAAGTCGCTTTCTCGGTTCCCACGATGGAGACAACGAAGCGTCGAATCCGCGCGACGTTTCCTTCCGTTTGCCAGGCCACGTCGACCTGGCCGCCCAGGGGCACGGCCGCGTTGCTGACACCGATTTCCACCACCGGATTCCACAAGTTGAGAAATTGGTGGAGGGCAGCGGCGATCAAACCGAGCCCGACCAAAATAAAAGGCGTCAGGAACAACCACAACCACCACTCGCCTTCCTGCACGGCGATCCAAACGAAGATCGATACGATTCCATTCCAAAAAAATGCCGCGACCAACATCAGCAGGAATCTACCCCGCCGCGAGACTGCTGGTCGCAGCTTGCGCGGACCGTCGCCCAGGTCGTCCTGCGCCACTGCGGCACTACGCCGGAGGCGCGCTGCGGCTAGGGAAGCGGACGCGCCGCTCGATATGGGGCGGGCGTTCTGTTGGCCATAGCGGAACAGACCGTACCAGATGATCGCGCCCCCCACGATGATGAACAACAGCGTGAACAGACCGAACAGATTGCTCCACGAGAAATCTCGCTGCAGGACTGCATCGGAAGGTTCTTCCGGGTCGTAGTAGCACACGGTTTGGCTGCCCACTGGAAATTCATCCAGCACTCCCTGCGCCCAGGACCGAGAGGAAGAAACTTCCAGGAACCTGCGCCGGTCCGACCGATACGTTTCTCCCGCCACCGTGTACTCGTAGGTAATCTTAGGAGAATAGGTCGTGCCATCGTCCGATCTGTGCGATTCGATTTCGACGGCGACAACGGTGCAGGGCGTCTCGGCCCACGATCGAGCGGCCAATGTCTGGCGCAACGGCACGATGAACGTGAACCAGAACGCGACGGTCCCGGCCAGGAAGAATATGGAGCCGAATACGATCAGCAGCGGCCGCCCGCAACCCGATGCTTTCGACTCGGAGATAGGTTTCGCGTTCATGATTGCCACCTCGCCAGGCCGAGAATGGTCAAGAGACCGGTTCGCGGAGGAGTTCCGGAATATGTTTCGTAGCGATGCCAACAGGACGATCCAGGGGGATGCCGGCGCCCAATAATAGCGTGGTGAGCAAATCGCCTTGATTGCCGCGAACGTCGGGCAGGAAGCGGCCCGTCTGCAAGCGGCCGCCACCGCGGCCAGCCAGGATGAACGGCAGGTTCTGGCGCGTGTGTTTGTTTCCGTCCTCCAGCCCCGATCCCCACATCATGATGCAGTTATCGAGCAATGTGCCGCCCCCTTCCTGCAAATTGGACATCTTGTTGATCATGTAGGCGAACTGTTCAATGTTGAACGCGGTGATGGCGGCCACCTTGCGGACCTTTTCCGCCTGGTTGTTATGGTGCGTGACCGAATGATGTTGGTCGCTGAATCCCAGTTCCGGGTAGGAAGCGCCGTTGGGACGGGATCCAATGTAGGTGCAGACGCGCGTCGTGTCGGTTTGAAACGCGAGCACGATCAGGTCACACATGACTTGCATGTACTCGCTACGCTTGTCCCCTTCCGGGATCTTTATTTCGATGGGCGGGGTATCGGTGCCCCGTCGGCCTCTGGATCGGATGCCGGCTTTTTCCAATGCCGCCTCCTGCTGCCGTCGCTCGATGGCGGCGATGCGACGCTCGACTGCCCGCACGCTGTCGAGGTACTCGTCCAGTTTGCGCCGATCAGCCGCCGGCAGCTTGCGTCGCAATTCTCGCGCACCACCGAGAACCACATCCAACATGCTGCGATCCAGCGCGTCGATCTGCGCCGCTCTCGAACCTGGCGTGACGCCATCTTTCGTTTGGAACAGGCGATTCAGCACGTTCCGCGGATTGGTTTCGGCGGGAACCGGTTGCGTCGGCGAGCGATAACTGCAGTAGGAATAATAAGCTTCGTTGAGCCCTTCTTGGTTCTCTTTCCAGTCCTGCGGCATGGTCGCCAATTCCAGCGAAGGTAGCGGCGTGAAAGCTCCGATGTAATTGGCAGCGATCTGATCCGCCGAGATGGCGATGTCAATCTCATCACGCCGCGCAGGATTGGGCAAAGTGGCTGTCAACCAGGTCGAAAGCTCCAAAGCATGCGGTGCTCCATTGAAGGGAGCGATGGGGACGCCGGAGATCCCGCGCACCACCAGGCATTGATCGAGCACCGGCCGCAGCGACTCCAGAGCAGGGGGTGGCGACGATAAGAAACTTTCCGCATCGGCCGGCCAGAACTGATCCATGATCACGCCGTGCGGCATGTACATGAAACCGAGCCGGATCGGTGGTTGGAAATCCGACTCGGCCGCCGCATCCTCCCAATCCATCGCGTCGAGCAACGGCAGGGCGAGTGCCGCTCCCACCCCCTGCAAACACGTTCGGCGATCGATCCGCACGCTGGTACTCATGGGATGTCCCTTTCTTCTTTGACCCGACGATGGGTAAACGGATAACTGGTGACCACCGCGCGAATCACCGCCTGCGCGCGGTACTCCTGCTGCGCAATGTCTTGCATCATTGAATCGACTACGACTTCGTCATATCCTTCGAGCCGTCGACACAGGGCGTAGGCCAGCAGGCGACGAACGAAATTGCGAACGAATTGCTCCCGGTGACTGGCGATGGCAGCCTTCAGTTCCCGGGGGCTGGAAAAGCGGGTGCCATCGGGTAGTTCTCCAGCCGCATCGATAGAATGGCCGTTGGCATCCACGTCACGCCAACGTCCGATGGCGTCAAAGTTCTCCAGACCGAAGCCGATGGGGTCCAGGATCCGGTGGCAATTGGCGCAGACGGCGTTGGTACGGTGCAACTCCGTCCGTTCACGCAGCGTCAAACCGGCCACGGCCTGCGGATCCTGATTCTCCAGGGCAGGAACATCCGGCGGTGGCGAGGGAACGACCTCTCCCAGGATCCGCTCGAGTACCCATACGCCGCGTTTCACCGGACTGGTTCGAGTGGGCAACGATGTAGCGGCCAGGATGCCCGGCATTCCCAGCAGACCGCCGCGGTTTGCATCCGACAAGCGGACCTTCCGCAGCTTCGGCCCGTCAACTGCCCCCTCCATCCCGTAGATCGCCGCCAGGTCTGCATTCAGGAACGTATAGTCGCCCTCGATCAATTCGATCAGGCTGCGGTTCTGGCGTACAACAACATCGAATACCAGACGAATTTCTTCATACATGCTGCGACGCAGTCCAGCCGTCATCTGCGGAAATCTCTCTGCATCGAACGTCCTCGTCGGCAGATCGGTCACGCCAAGCCACTGCGCCCCGAAACCATCGAAGATCGCTCGGCTGCGGGGATCCGCCAGCATACGGTCGACTTGTGCCTCCAGGGTCGCGCGTGCGTGCAGGTCACCGCGATCGGCCAGCCCCATCAATTTCTCGTCCGGCATCGTCGCCCACAGGAAGTACGCCAGGCGGGACGCGAGGTGGTAGTCATCCAATGGTACAATTTGTTGCTCGGAGTCAACCTCTCTGGCCGGAGTAATGAACAGGAACTGGGGTGAAACGAGCATAGCCTTGATCATCAGACCGGTCGCGGCCACGTCGCCCAGCCCATTCTGTTTGCCAAGCTCGAACACGTTCAACAGCACATCGAGCTCCTGGTCGCTGGGTGGTCGCCGATAGGCCCGTTTGGCGAACCTCGCAGCAAAGGCTCGAATCTCCGCGGGACTGTCGAGGGCGGTAGCGGGTCGATCACCGAGCAGGCCTACTTGGAACCCGGTCGGTGGCCGGTCGTCGGCGGCCCAGACCTGATCCAGAACCCGATTGGCAATCCCCAGATACTGCTCCATTTGCATGGGAGAAATGGAATTGAGAAAACCCTCTCCGCTGACCTCGTCCGGCAGATCCGCGGCGATCGATCGCGGGACACCAAACAGATCTCGCAATGTATTGCTATACTCCAACCTGGTTAATCGGCGAATCACGAACGGGCCGGGATCGGGCGGATTGAGGTACTTGACGTGCTCCAGCCATTGACGGAACGACTCTCTCTCCTGATCGGTCGGCTGTTCCATGTCCTCGGGCGGCATGTCGTGTGCCGTGACTCGGGCCACCGCTTTTTTCCAAAGCTCGGTAAACGCAGCGTGCCCGGGCGCCTTGAGGGCGGGGGAAAAATTGACTCCCGCCTCAGTCGGTCGGCTATTCTGATGACATTCCAGGCAATAGGATTTAATGAATGGTGCGATCTGTTCGCGGAAGAATTTCTCGGCCTCCGCCTTGCGTGCGGGCAGCGGAGCGGGCGATTGCTGGTCGGCCAAACTCGCTCGACTCGAAAAGCAGGCTGAGATGAGCATCAGCATGACTGTCCCGGCCTGCAGCGCGTCCCTTCGCCAGGCACCTGCGGCCCTTTCGATGCTGAAGACACCATCGCTCATCGTTTCTCCTTTATCGTCCACCGGTGCGCAGGAGGGGGGCCAGCACGAGTTCGGTCGGCAGAACTCCACGCAAGACTCTGCCGCCGATCGGCACGCTGGACGGCACCAGCGAATCGAATTGGGTACGCCAAACAGCCACTCTAGCGATCGGGTGGGAATCCAATGCAGGCAGGTTCGTTCTTCATCCAGGTGGGCTGTGGGCATTCAGCATACCAATTGGCGGGCAGCATCTCAAATGTCGGTTTTGGATTTTCGCGCCTGCAACACGCACTTTGCAAAGTAGAGGTCTCGATGCGTACAGCAAACCCGTCGCCCCTTGGTCACGTTCGAACCGGTGCTCGCAGGCCCAAGAAATGCCGGACGGCACGTGGCATTCAGGTGCATGCGTACGCTCGCATACCCCCGGGAGCCAATGGGCCCGTCACTTTATCGGGGCCCTTGCCGGTTTGGGGCAGAGAGGGGCTTTTTTACCTCCTTTTCATTGGGCTGCTTTTGTTCCTTTCGCAGCCATGTCATCCGCAAAACCCATCCAGATGGAACGTATTGTTCATCGCCGTGGATGACATGCGAGTCGACTTGGGTTGCTACGGAAATCCGCTCGTCCAGACCCCGAATCTGGACCGGCTGGCCCAGCGCTCGACGCTCTTCCAGAGAGCGTACTGTCAGCAGGCGGTGTGCAATCCATCGCGGGCCTCCCTGTTGACAGGTCGGCGCCCCGACACCATCGGCGTCATCGATCTGCCGACACACTTTCGGGAGAACAATCCCGACATCGTCACCCTGCCGCAGTGGTTCAAGATGCACGGGTATTTCACCCGGAACATTGGCAAGATCTTCCACAACTGGCGACAAGACGATTACCGGGGCGATCCCGAGTCCTGGAGCGTGCCTGCTGAGATGCACTACAACTCCCACGGCAATGACACGCCACAGACCGACACACCCCTGCCACCAGATTTGTCGGGCGTACCCCGCACGGAAATCCGAGATGTTCCCGACGAGGCATATTTCGATGGACGAATCGCTAGCCGAGCCGTTGAGGCACTCGAAGAATTGCGGACCAGTCGGGATCCGTTTTTCCTGGCCGTGGGTTTTTGGAAGCCCCACGCTCCCTTCAATGCACCCAAACGTTATTGGGATCGGTATCCGCGCCAGACGATTCTCTTTCCGCACAATCCGGCACCGCCGATTGGTGTTCCCTCTATCGCCTTGCACGACTCTCGCGAAATCCTGCGGGGGTTTCGCGATCGGCCGGGCGGTGTCCCAACTCCAGAGGAAGTCATCACGCTACGCCATGGCTACTATGCGGCCATCAGCTACGTGGACGCCCAGATCGGGCGCGTCCTCGACGCCTTGGATGCAAATGGTCTCACCAGTTCAACCATCGTCGTGTTTTGGTCCGATCACGGATACCACTTGGGAGAACACGGTCTATGGGCCAAGACTTCGAATTTCGAGCTGGACACGCATGTACCGCTGATGATCGCCGAAGCAGGCCAGGAGCAAAGCCAACGCATCGAATCGTTGGTCGAGTTGCTGGATGTGTTTCCGACCCTAACCGCCATGTGCGGGTTGCCGCAGCCCGTTGGATTGGAGGGAAAGGATCTGCAGCCCCTGATCCGCACCGACGTGGAGTCCCCGATCCATGGCGCGGTCTACAGCCAACATACTCGCCCGGCCTATCCTCCGGCCGGGGCCGGCCCCGAAGCGATGGGGTACTCGATGCGTACCGATCGCTTCCGCTACACCGAGTGGCGCGACTATCGCACCGGTGCCATCCTCGCCCAGGAACTCTACGACCACCTGCGCGATCCCGGTGAGTCGTACAATCTGGCCATCGATCCAACGCACGCGTCGCTGCTGACCTACTTTTCCCGTCGCATGGCTAGCGATTTGCGATTATCCGCCTTCGATTGAGCCAATCGCGCGGGGCGGTTGTTCGTGGCCATCGCTGTACGTTTGGTCCCTTGGGGCATGATACATCCGTGGAATGCGCCGCGCTACTCCAGCCGCCGGGCCAGCCGCAATCCCCACGGGCGATAACGTCGCCGCGGGTCGATCCACCGTGCGCGGAAGCGAATCCACTGCCGGCGCAGCCACGCATAGAACGCCTTCGGAAGCACTCGCCAGGCCAACCGGCTCAACCACCAACGCGGGGCTGTCTCGTCACTGGCCAGCGGCTGCTGCGCAAATTCCGCGTAAGTTGCATCGTAGGCCGATTGCGTCGGAATCGCGTCGGCCGTCGATTCGTGGGTCTTCGTGGCCACGCAGTAGACGACCATGCGACGGCGGCTGTGAGAGTACATCAGCAGCGGTTGGTGCGCTGGATCCAGCTCATACAAGTCGATGCGCCCGGCAACGTCTCCCCGGAGTCGTTCGTCTCCCACATAAACATGGAGATCGTCGAAGCGATTGGCGCGATAATAATCGGCATACAGGGTAGGGCTGATTTGATAAAAGCCATGATTCACATAATTGTTCGCAGGATTCATATGCACCACCCGACCGCCGGGACGGAGCATCCTGGCCAGATTGGACAGCGAACACGGTATATTGAAAACATGTTCCAACGTTCCCGCATCGATGATCACGTCGAATCGTTCGTAGAGCTCTTCGGCCACCGGTTGGTTCAAATCTGCGAGAATGGTGGCTCCCTCATAGTCGCTGTAATCCATTGCTAAACACTCGTCGACCCCCAGCAGGCTGAAGAATGCCACGTCGCTGGTAAAACGCTCGCGCGGCGTACCGCGCCAGTGCGGTATGTTCGTCGCCCGCTCCAGAGGCGGAATTCTCTCCTGCGGTGTGATTCCCTCTTGCCGCAGCATGGTTACACACTCGTCATACGTCGCGTAAACGCACTGGCGGCCGAGCGTAACCACCGACCCGGAAAAGGGGCGGCGTTTGTGTTCCTGAATGAGAAAACGCAATGCTGGTTTGGGAAGTCCCATGATGCGATCTTCACGTCGGGGGCTCTTGAGAAGCAACGTTCGACGGCACTGGATGCCACCAGGCCAGGGTGTCAAGTCTCCCGCCAGCAACCACACCGGTCAACAGCCTGCGCATGATCAAGCGCCAAGCGTGACAGACTGAGAGAAAACAGAGGCATTTGAAAGGGAAAATGCAGTCTTTCTTGCACCAAGCAGTTATTATAGACACCGAGAACCGTGGTCGGCCACTCTACCCGTCTCCCGCGAGCCGTCTTTGATGCACCGATTTCGCCCCTCTTTGGAACCTCTGGAACAGCGCCGTGTCCTGGCATCGATTGCTGGGACGGTATCGATCGATCTGGATGGCAACCATCATCGGGATGACACCGATGCCCCGGTAGTCGGAGCGCTGGTGTGGGTAGATCAAAACCGCAATGGGCGATTCGACGTCGGCGAGCCGTCCGATTACAGCGATCGTAATGGCGACTACCTGCTGAACGACATCGCCCCTGGTGAAGCTTGGGTCCGAGCCGCCATGCCGGTGGGACTGATTCAAACGTTCCCTTACGAACATGTGGCCATGCAGTACGATTCTGCAACCGACAACTTCCGGCTGGCCAGGATCGATTCGGTGACGGGCGAAGTCACAGGGTTGGGAGACGCCGGCGGAAGCAACCGATTCGGATTGATCAAGACCGTCGACGGCGAATACTACGCCACCGATTTTCGGGACGACACCCTGCACAAGATCGACCCCCTGACCGGACAGCAGACGCTCATCGGTACATTCGATCAACAAGTCGTCGCCGGCCTGGCATACGATCCGTTGATGGATGAAATCTACACGCTGGCGCGGCCCAACGACGATGGCGATCCAGTGGCGGCGTTGCGATTGTTCAAAGTCGACCGGACGTCGGCGGCCCTGACACCGGTTTCAGACATTCAACCGAGCATCGACGGGATCGAGTTCACCACATCAATGGCGTTCGACTGGGTGAATCGGCAAGTCGTGTTGTTCGACAACGGCACCGATACGGCCTACGCGTACGACCTGCAAGGAGAAATACGGCAACTCGGCACCTTCGCGCCGCAGGACGGCTTTTTTAACCTCGTCTTCGACGGCTTTCGCTTCTTGGCACATCGTACGGTGCAGGGCAACAGCGTGCTGTTCGAAGTCGATCCTGTCGCCGGTACCTTGACGCAACTTGTTTCCTTGAATGCGCCGCTGAACGTGAATTCGGCCGACCGGCTGGCAACCAACGAGCCGCAGCGGGTAGCGGTACCCGACCCGCAATCGGAAACTGCTGCAATCGACTTTCTCGCCACCAAACTGGTAATCGACAGCGCGCAGCTCAACGTGCAATCCGATCAGATGCACCTTGTTGTTCCATCCATGCAACTGGACACGAGCTCCAGTCTGGGAGACGCGTCGACCGAAGCGCGGTTTTGTGTGGCCGGGGCGAGCCATGTCGACCTGCAACTTTCCGACACCTCCACCCGGAGCATGCAAGTCGCGTTGGGCGACGACCCGGACCGCCTTTCACTCCGACAGACTGCCTTTGCCGATTGGCCTCAATTGAACATCGACCTGGGGCCTGGACATGACGGCCTGCTGATCGACGCTGCGGAAACTCTCTCTTTGCCGGGCATTGCCAATCGGCTCAGCGGCATCGATGAGATCCAGCTAGTCGGACCGCAAGTGACGACCATCGAGATCGATGAGTCCGCCGTGGCAGCCATTTCCGATGCCCAAGCCCTGACCGTGCGATTGGGGGCTGAGGACCACTTGCAACTGGGCGACGGTCAGTGGGCGGCTCGGGGCATTGAGCTGCGAGACAACCAACGTCTGCACGCGATTGCTACCGACCAGGTGATGCTCTCGGTGCGCAATGGCACGCCTTGGCACAATCCGCTGGAGCGATTTGACGTGAATTCGGATGGATCCATCACACCGTTGGACGCCCTGCTAATTATCAACATGATCAATCGCACCTCGCCATCGGCCCTGGACGAATCCGTTTCCGAATTCCTCACTGCGCCTTACATCGACACCAACGGCGACAACGCTCTCTCCCCCATCGACGTACTCCTTGTCGTTAACCACCTCAATCGCACTTAACCGCCCCGAACATCGCTTGCCCAGCCGCCCCAGGGCGAGGTCTTGTCGATCCCGTTTGCCGCAGGTAAGGCTTGGTTGGAGTGATAGGCCACGTGCAATCGATCCACGGCGGGACGCTGGCTACGACGAGGGCGTCCCTTTCGGCGAAAGGGACCCACGTGCCCTGCATCCGCCGGATGCAGGTCTGGCAATTGCATGAGATCGGGCAGTCCCATTTGCCATACGTATCCGAATCCGCGATTCTCAAGAGCCCCCTCCCGGCGGCGGCGTGAAGGAGGCGCGAAGGGGAATCAGCGATTGCACGCGCGATCTCCCGCG
>RFIQ01000145.1 GCA_003695565.1 Planctomycetota bacterium
CAGGATGTATTGGGCAGACCTGCATCCGGCGGATGCAGGGCACGTGGGTCCCTTTCGCCGAAAGGGACTCCCTCGGTGCGAATCCATACCAAGTCTGCGCAAGCCGGTGAATATTGCCATTGGTTAAAATGGAACGCGTCGGGATCGGGTTCCTGGGGCGCCAGCCCGCAGGCTACGATGCCAGGAGGGCTGCGCTCAAGTTCGTCCAGCCGGGAGGGGGGCATACGGAATGCGACTTCGGAAGCGTAAGCCAAATAAGATCGCCCGATCTTATGCATTGGGCAGCCCTGCATCCGGCGGATGCAGGGCACGTGGGAATCCCCGCAGCGGGAAGAGGGTTGTCGGGCCGGCCATGGGTCGAAACTAGCTGGTCAGAAACACATGGCCCCACCCGCCCGCGAGTTGGGTGCGAGGTGGTCTGCGAAACGTGGGTCTGCGATTGATGATCGATCGCGGGCGGCCTCCCCGCCCTGCAACGTATTTGCAGAAGAGTGTTGTGCCAGGGGCGGGGGAGGTACCGTGCACGAACTGGAATCAATCGTCCGCCAGTTTGACCAGCACCTGGTCGCCCTCGATGCGTACCTGGTGCACTCGAGTCGGTTCGGTGGCGGGTAAGCAGAGGGCGGCACCGGTTCGGACATCGAACTTGGCGCCGTGGCGTGGGCAAATGATGCAGTGGTTCTCGACCTGGCCCTCACCCAATGGGCCGCCGTCATGGGTGCAGACGTCGTCGATGCAAAACACTTCGTCCCCGATGCGAATCAGGACCACGAATTCGTCGTCCACTTCAACGCATAACGGCTGGTACTCGACAAGCTCACTCAGTCGTGCGACCGGTTGAAAATCTGACACGAAGATTCCTTTCGTCCTACTCGTACTCGCGGACCTGGCGGGCGATGGCCGACCCCAGAGCCTCGCGCACGCTGTCGATGGTGATGCGGTCGAAAATATGCTGGAAGAATCCGGTTACGATCATGCGGGTTGCTTCCTTGCGAGTGAATCCGCGGGTCTGGGCGTAGAAGATTTGTTCTTCATCCACGCTGCCCGAAGTGCTGCCGTGTGTGCACCGCACATCGTCGGCCAGGATCTCCAAACCGGGAATGGAATCCGCGCGAACATGGTCGCTGAGTAACAGGTTGTCGTTGCGTTGGTATCCATCGGTTTTCTGCGCGCCTGGTTCGACTCGAATCATCCCTCGCCAGACGGTACGTGATCGGTCTTGCAGGGCGGCCTTGTATAGAAAATCGCTGCTGCAGGACGCCGCGACATGTTGCTGCAACGTGTTGTATGTGAGCTGCTGGCGGTCTTGCGTAAACAAGACGCCATTGACCTGACTGTGGGCCCCTTCGCCTTCCAAAGCGACCTGCTGGCTGACCTGGGCAAACCGGCTGCCCAGGGCCGCAATCGTCCATTGGATCGAGGCATCGCGGTGCAAGATCGCTTTCTGATGTGCAAAATGCCAGACGCGGCGTCCCCAGTCTTGCAGATTGACGTACCGCAGTCGGCCGCCCGGTTGCACGACGATCTCCAAGCCCCCCAAGTGCAAGCCCTCCGCCTCGCCGTGTGGGCTGCTCGATTCGTACAGCACCGTTGCCTCGGCGCCTTCCTCGATGACAATCAACGTATGCCCGGCGTCGGTGGCGCCATCGGTCAGACCGGCAACGATGTGGAACGGTTGGTCCACCACCACGCCCCGCGGAACATGGACCAGATGTCCGCCCGACCAGATGGCGGCGTGCAATTGAGCGAACCGGTTCTGGTTCCAATCCACGATCTGGTTCAGATGGGAGCGCACCAGATCGCCATGATCGGATACCAGTTCACCCAGATCGCCGAACAGGACGCCCTGCTGAGCCCATTTGTCCTCCAGTCGGGCATAAACCGTGCGACCATCCAAAGTGTGCAAGGTTCCGGCTGCTTCGACGCCCTCTTCCAACCAACGCGGGATACCGGCATCGGCCAATCCGCTCGATTCCGCCGTCGACGCTGCAGCGGTTGGCAATCGATAACGCGCCAGCTTGAACGGCCTCAAGTCGCTGCGCATCCACTCTTCCTGCGAGCGATCGGGCCAGGCCGACTGCTCGAATGCATCCCAAGCCTTACGGCGGGCCTCGAGCAACCATTCTGGTTCATTCCTGCCCGCCAGAAACTGCTCAAATCCCTGCCTGGTAAACTCGGCTGCTTCCGTTACCGATTCAACTTCCGAACTCATATCGCGTCGCCCAAAAAGACTTGTTTCATTCGAACCTTGTACCAAAACCTGTCGTCCACAGGCGATCCATCAGCGCCGAACGACTTCTGTCGAGCCCGGCATGGTCCGGTCGCACCGACCGGAATTGCCGGTGAGAGAAACGCCTCGGACGTCGTACTGATCGCAGGCTGGCGGTCGCCCGTCGGTGGGCAAACATTCGCCGGCCTGGAGGTCTGTGGCTCGCGCGGGGGACTACCCCACCGAGCCTTCCATTTGCAATTGGATCAACCGATTCATCTCCACGGCGTATTCCATGGGCAATTCCTTGACCAATGGTTCGATGAAGCCGTTGACGATCATGGTACTGGCCTCGTGCTCGGTCAACCCGCGGCTCATCAGGTAGAACAGTTGTTCTTCGCCGATTCGCGAGACGCTGGCCTCGTGCCCGATGCTGACATCCTTGTCCATGATCTCGATGTAGGGGTAGGTGTCCGAGCGGCTCTGCGGATCCAGGATCAGGGCATCGCATACGACGTTGCACTTGGAATTCTTGGCGCCGTGCTCGACGCGAACCAGGCCCCGGTAGCTGCTGCGGCCGCCGTTCTTGCTGATCGATTTGCTGGTGATCTGTCCGGTGGTATGCGGCGCTGCATGCACCAGTTTGGCACCTGCATCCTGGTGCTGACCCTGGCTGGCAAAAGCGATCGACAGGATTTCACCACGCGCTCCCGGTTCGACCATGTAGACCGCCGGGTATTTCATGGTCAACTTGCTGCCCAGGTTGCCATCGACCCATTCCATGGTGGCATCGGCGTAGGCCACCGCACGCTTGGTCACCAGGTTGTAGATATTGTTGGCCCAGTTCTGGATGGTCGTATACCGACAACGGCTGCCCCGCCGGCAAATGATCTCCACGACCGCCGAATGCAGGCTTTCGGTGCTGTACATGGGTGCGGTGCAACCTTCCACGTAATGCACCGAAGCGCCTTCGTCGACGATGATCAACGTCCGTTCGAACTGCCCCATGTTCTCCGCATTGATGCGAAAGTAGGCTTGCAGTGGAAATTCGATATGCACGCCCGGCGGGACGTAAATGAAACTGCCTCCCGACCAGACTGCCGAATTGAGTGCGGCGAATTTGTTGTCGGTGGGGGGGATGACCGTGGCGAAATGTTCGCGGAACAAATCGGGGTGTTCGCGAAGCGCTGAATCGGTGTCCAGAAAGATAACACCTTGTTTCGCCAAATCCTCTTTCAAAGACCCGTACACCACTTCGCTTTCGAACTGCGCCTTGACTCCCGCCAGAAACTTGCGTTCCGCCTCGGGAATCCCCAGCTTCTCGAAGGTGTCCTTGATTTCCTGCGGCACTTCATCCCAAGTGCGACCGTGTCCTTCGGTCGGTTTGAGGTAGTAATAAATATCCTGAAAATCGATGTCGATGTCTCCGCCCCACTTGGGCATCGGCTTGGCGTTGAAAATCTCCAATGACCGCAGCCGAAAATCGCGCATCCAATCCGGCTCGCCCTTCATTTCCGAAATCTGAGCCACCACATCGCGGTCCAAGCCGCGACGAGCCTTGAAGACGGCTTTCGATTCCGTATGAAAATCGTACTTGTTGATTTCGCCAATCTCGGTGTTGGCCTTTGGCGTTTGCAAATCAGTTGCCATGGTATTTCAATCTCTCGCGTAGAGTTTGTTTCGTGATAAAAGCAGCCAAGCCGTCGCGGCTGGCGATCTCCGGACCGAACCGCGGAAGCGATCAACCGGCCGAAGCAACTTCTTTTTCCTTTTCGCGCTCGAGCATCTGCTGGTTGGCGCGATCGGCGTCGGGGTGGGCTGCGCGAATCCGCTCGTATCCGTACTGATGCAACTCTTTGGCTAGCTCGGGGCCGCCGCTTTCCACGATCCGACCTCCCAGCATGACATGCGTAAAATCGGGCGGATTGTGCTCCAGCAATTTGTCGTGGTGCGTGATGATCAACAGGCCCATCTTGTCACGGCCGATCTCGGCGATGCTCTTGCTGGCCAACCGCACTGCGTCGGCATCCAGGCCGCTGTCGGTCTCGTCCAGAATTGCGAATTTGGGTTGCAGCATGGCCAGTTGCAAGATTTCTGCCCGCTTCATCTCGCCACCGGAAAACCCATCGTTGACGTAACGACGCGCAAATTCCGGATCGATCTTCAACTGTTCCATCTTTTCCCGCAGCTCTCGACGGAACTCACGCATGGGCATCAGCTCTTCGCCTTCCTTGCGATCGGGGTTGCGGACGTTGGTGGCCGCGTGCCGAAGAAAATCGGCCATGCGAACGCCGGGGATCGTCATCGGACGCTGGAACGCCAGAAAAATGCCGGCCCGAGCACGCTCGTCGGGTGACATTTCCAGCACGTCCTGGCCGTCCAAGAGGATGCGTCCCTCGGTCACTTCGTAGCCCGGGTGTCCGGCGATTACCAACCCCAACGTGCTCTTGCCAGAGCCGTTGGGGCCCATCAGCGCGTGGGTCTCCCCTTGTTTGATTTCCAGGTCCACTCCGCGCAGAATCTCCTTGCCATCCACGGCCACGTGCAGGTTTTCGATCTTCAAAACGTGTGTCATAGCTGTCTTCAATCAGTTATGTGAATAAGTAGTGTGTAGTAATGTGATTCAGATTTCCAACCGCCCCGGTCCACGCTGCGACTGGCACCCCACGCTCCGCGCGTCCCGATTAGGAATCGACCGGCCGAAACTGACAGTGCTCGTGCCCGTCCAGCCGGCATTGATGGAGGTGAACCGATTGCCCCACCGCCTCGCTGAGCATGGCCTCTTCCATCTCGCACAGCTCCCGCTGCTGGCCGGCCATGACCAATTCGGGGAACGGGCAAGTGTGTACCTCCAAGACGGGCAACTCCCCCTCGCTGTGCACCGCCGCCGCCACGCGGCGCTTGACCAACTCCTCGGCCGCCGCCGTCATGCGCCGATCCAAATCCGCTTCCGCGGGATCGACCACCCGCAGGCTGCGACCCAGTCGATGGGCAATGCGACCGATCAAATGATCGCGCAGCTCCGCGTC
>RFIQ01000146.1 GCA_003695565.1 Planctomycetota bacterium
CCCGGTGAAACAGATCGAGCGCCTGGCCCTGTGGGACAACTCGGCCGATAAGGTGGTCCAGTCCAATCACCCCAACATTCCTCAGATGCTGGGCGACCGCGATCTCGACGGGAAACCGGACGAGGGATTTCGGGGCATGTTCGGCTGGATGGATGTGATCGAGGTACACCCACCGCACGGCATTTTCACGCCTCCGCCAGCCGATGTTGCACCAGAGGACAAACGCAAGTACCCGATCTTCTTTTGGATGCAACTGCTGAATCTGGGATACCGCATCCCGGGTGTGGTGAATACGGATGCCCATTACAACTTCCACGGCTCCGGTTGGTACCGGAACTACCTGCACAGTAGCACGGATGTTCCCGCCGAGATCTCCATCGCGGAAATGATCGAATCGGCGGAACATGGGCGGATGATCATGACGACCGGACCTTTCCTGGAGGTCCAGGCATTGGTTGGACGCGACGGCGAACCGTCCAGCTACGGAATTGGCGATGACGTGCCAGCCAAGGCAGCCCCGGTAAGCCTGCGGGTGCGGGTGCAGTGCCCCAACTGGTTCGACGTGAATCGCGTGCAAGTCTTTGCGAACGGGCGTCCCGTAGAACAATTGAATTTTACGCGCAAATCGCACCCGACAATGTTTTCCGACAGGACGGTGCGGTTCGAATCCGTCATCGATTTACCGCCCTTGAAGGAAGACACCCACGTGATCGTGGCTGCCATCGGCGAGGGTTTGAAGTTGGGGCCGGTGATGGGGCCGGAGCGCAGCGAATTGCCGCCAGTCGCTGTCTCCAATCCGATCTTCATCGATGTCGATGACGAGAATGGATTTCAGCCCAACGGCGACGACTTGGGCGTGCCGTTCATGCTGGCCGAATGAGCGTCTCCGCCCGATGCCAACCATTCAACGGAACCAGCTCGCCCTGCGGGGACCCCTGCGGGGCGGGCCATGGTGCTTCCCCGGCATGCAACCGCCGGGCGCTGGACAACGCCGCCCGGCACTGAAGTTCCCTCTCTTCTCAGAAGGCCCTCCCCATGTCCCACTGCTCCCCGACCGGATTGTTGGCCGCGGCCGTTACCCCTATGGCCGAGACGGGCGACGTGCGGCTGGAAGCGATCGCGCCCCTGGTCGAGTTCCTGATCGAAGCTGGCATCGACGGCCTGTACGTGTGCGGCAGCACGGGGGAGGGTATGTCCCTGACCACGGCGGAACGGCAAGCGGTGGCCGCCGAGTTCGTCGCCGCGTCGGCGGGACGCATCCCCGTCCTGGTCCAGGTCGGGCACAATTCATTGCGCGAAGCAGCCGAATTGGCCCGGCATGCCCAGCGCATCGGGGCGGCGGGCATCTCGGCTACTTGCCCCAGCTACTTCAAGGTCGACTCGATCGATGGCCTGCTTGCGTGTATGCAGGAGATCGCGTCTGCAGCCCCGCAGACGCCGTTTTACTACTATCACATCCCCGCCTTGACCGGCAATCGATTGAGCATGCCCGAATTCATGGAACGGGCCCCGGCCGCGCTCCCCAACTTTGCCGGGTTGAAATTCACCACTCAAGAATTACACGAATTCGAACGCTGCCGGCGCATTGCTGCGCGGCACCAGCAGCAGGTCTACTGGGGTGTCGATGAAATGTTATTGGGGGCTGTAGCGATGGGAGCCAACGCGGCGATCGGTAGCACTTACAATATCGCGGCTCCACTGTACCTGCGCATGCTGCGCTCGGCTGCCGACAACGATTGGAGCCAGGCCGCACGATGCCAAAGCCTGGCAATCGACATGATCGCCTTACTGATGGAATACCCCTTCCATGCCGCCTTGAAGGCCACGCTGGAGATGCAGGGAATCGAGGCTGGCCCGCCGCGACGACCATTGGACACGATCAGCACTGCGCAAAAGACGCAACTGCAACAGCGGATGAGAGCCTTGGGAATCCTTGACTGAGCGTGCGGCGCCGGGGTTCCCACTCCGATCGATCGACCAACGGCGAACCGCTGATTGTGCAACAGACGGCAGCCCTGCTGCCGCGTCGGGGCAATCCCCAAAAAAGAAAAGAACAACACGGCCCCGCACACCGTTGCTTCTCTTTCCCTGAGTGCAACTTAAGCTTCCGTGCAAAGCACGCGGAGCCATGTTGTTCATTCAATTGCAAAGCAGCATCGGTCAACCGACCTCCTGTCTTCGACCGCTCTGCCTGCGTTCCTCGTTTCGACGGCGAATAAGATGCCACACTCGTGATGGAGCGTCAACACTGATTCTTGATTTAAGCGGCCATCGCTTTCGTTGCCGCCGTAGCCGGATTGCGCAACCGTTCGATGCCTTTGATGAACTCTTCGAAAATCAAGATATCCAACACCGACGAGGCGGGAGTTTCCGGATGAAACTGTGTGCCTACGGCGAACCAATCGATCATCTCGCTTTCGATGGCTTCGATGACTCCGTCTTGACATCGAGCCGTTACGCGGAAACCCGGCGCTAATTCATCGATGGCCATGTGATGGCGGCTGGTCACACGAATCTCACCTTCGCCATACACCCGCCCGACCAGCGAATCGGATTCGATCACCAGCGAATGACGGAGGTTGGGATCCAAGGGATCGCGGTGCGCCAGACAATTGGGCAAGTCCTCGGGCAGGTGCAAGAACAAATTGCCTCCACAGGTCACATTCAACAACTGCATGCCAGCACCGATCGCCAGCACCGGCAAACGTCGCTCGGCAATTTCCGCAGCCAGCCGCCGATCAAATTCCTCCCTCCGCGCCGCCATGGGCTTAGTAGCCGGGTGCAACATGAACCCATCATTGCGCGGATCGAGATCGCCCCCACCGATCAGCAAACAGCCATCCAGATGGTCCAGCACCTGGCGCAACGCCTGGTCGTCCATCGGTGGCAATAGGACTGGGATCCCGTTCGACTTGGCAATGCCATCGAAGTACCCCGCGGCCAGATAAGCAAATGCCGGCTGCGAACCCGCGGCCGTGCGATAGTCCATATTGATCCCAATAATTGGCCGTGACATCTGAAGCTCCTCTTCCAGATTAACGAAAATAGAACTACCTCATACGCGGATTACCACTCGCATGCAGACTTCGCAGTTGGCGAAGAAGAGTCGCCGGCTCGGAAGGTTGGGACGAGATACTTCACGTCGGGTGAACGAGTGAGCGCCACGCTGGCTAAGTTCGTACCAACGGGCAACAGATGGGTATGCATCGCGAAATCCCTGCGAACAACAACCCTCGTGCTTGCGTAAGCAATGAGGCACGGATGAGTCGATCGGCAACCTCCGCCGACCAGAGAAGCAATAGAATAGCGTCGCTTTGATGCTGCTCAACTCAACAACAACATTTAGTAGCACCAGCCTTTGCTAGCACCAGCACATGTGCTAGCAAAGGGGCTGTGAAGTGTTCATGCATAGGGCTGCGCACCGGCGGATCTGAATTGCCCAGCAACTGCGGAGCAGCCAGGCGGCTTTCTGACACACTAGAACGAACACAGGCCGCTCGGTTGCAACCGAGCGGCCTGTTGGCGCGATTGTTTGATGGAAGATAACCGGATACGTCCGATTTCTCTCCGGTTTAACCGTTAGTAATTGTAGGTTGCTCCGATGTTGAAGCCATGCAACACGAGCGTGCCACGGTTATCGAAATCCGCCACGTCCCGATAGTTGTCGAACGAGTATCGCACGTTGTCCGGCGCGGTTGCGACCCCAGCAGCAATCACCGCTCGGTATCCGAAGACGGCACTCATCGCGGGAGTAAATCGATACGTGATTCCGCTGCTGATTTCGCTGAGGAATGCTACCTCGTCTTTGGTAACGTCGAAGCGGTAATTCATCCCATTGTCGGGATTGGTCGGCATGCGCGTATCGTTGAGGTAAGCGTAGTCGTAATCGGTACCCAATCGCGTGTAGAGGCGCGATCGGTTGTTGTACACCCCTGCCTTCACGCCACTGTAGACGCTCCAGCGGCAGCCGATGCAGTAGTTGATCTGGCTCCCCAACTGGAATCCATACAGATCATTAGTCGTGTCGACTTCGTAATACAGATCGTCGTTAGAGCGATTGACTACGGAATCGTCCAAACTGGCCGCAAACAGCAGGTTTTCGCGGAAGCGGAAGTACCGGAAACCGGCCAGCCAGGTGACATTCAGGCGACTGCCGCAAGCCGGTGCGGACAGAGAGCACGGTCCGGTCGCCAGCCGTCCGCGGCCTGCACACGCTCCACAACCAGCACCATTGCAGGTGGCACAAGCGATGGATGAACAACCGCTTGCACAACCAGCCGAGCTACCGTGTAGCCCGCGGGGAAACATGGCAGCTCCGGTCGGCTGGTTAAACACCCGGGCAGCTCCACCCATCGCGAACCCCAGCAGATTGACCTCGACATTATGGTACTCAAAAGAACGTTGCAAAACGTGCGTATATGCATTGTCATACCAGTCGTACACGTCGTACGGCGTTGATGGAGCCGATGGAGTTCCGGGCATCACCATGTAATTGAACGGGATGCGCGACCGAAAATCCCCAGGCATGTTGGACGCGTAGGTCACCGTTTGATCAGAGGGGAACACTCCCCAATAGGTCAGCGCAATGGCATTGCGACCACAGTTGAAATAGCGCCCCGCCGTCGCTTCCACACCGGCGGCAGTTCGCTGGCGCGCCGATTGCGTACTCAGCGTGTCCGCAGTGTAACTGGAGTCATAGAACGCCAGCGGATAGTTCTTGTTATCGATACGGTTGAAGATCAGGGCTTGCGCACCGCCGAACCAGTTCTTGGCGCCACTGGGCATGCCTGACGCAAAGCGATGCAAAGGCCAAGTCGGGCCGGGTGTTGGGTTTGCCCAGTACCCGCCGCTGACCGGAGCTGGACCACAACTCGAGCAGTTGGGCGCCACGTAGGCGGGCCCCTGCGGGAGCGGCGCGGAGCTTCCGGTCCCACAGTTTGCGCATCCGGGCTGGCCATAGGCTGGTCCACTGCTCTCAAGGCTCATCGGAGCCTGGTTGGGAGAAGGCTGCGGGGGGATTGCCGACGGCTGTGGCGGCACCACCGGTGGCTGCGTCGCTTGCGGCATGGTATAGGCCACAGGACTCATGGTTTGATTCCCCCACCCCCCCGGGGATAGCTGGGGTTGGGAATACTGCCCCTGAGGCGTGGAAGCTATCGGTGCCAGGCCGTAGCCGGACGGCTGGCCAGAAATGCCGCTGGGGTCGAACGTCGCGGGGACTTGGGGCAGATTCGCCGGCAGGTTCTGGGGTGGAGGATAAGCACTCGCCCCAAAACTTCCCACGCTGGAGGGATACTGAGCCATGGCCTGGCCGGAAACCAGCCCCACCACCACGGCCATCCCTAAACGCCATACTCTCTTCACGGCATTCCTCCTTGAATGATTCTTTGCTGCTCAGGGGCTCAACCAGGCCGAGAGTTCAGCCAATCCAACCCACCGGCGGCCAAAAGCAATTGTCAAAGTGATCCATCCTTTGACGCACAGGGCCGGGCGCCTCCTGCGCACTGTTTGCCCGTAGATGGGAATCGGTGTTTGGGAACATGGACTTGATGCGGGGATCGCCCCCCGGCAGAAATCTAGCCTTGCAGGGCCGGAAGTCTCGACAAGCGCGTTGCAATCGTTACATCCGTTACGATCGTTGCCAGCGTACCGCACTCACCAACCACCTGGCGGAGGGGAAGCCGATCGATGTGGGCGTGTGCCCCATCAAGCAACGTCGAGATTCAACACGGTGCAGCGGATTCCACCGGTGTTCGCCGCCGTTTTATCAGAGTGACCTCATTACCGATGTCATTGAAATGGACTTCGTCCATAAAGGTCTGCACCAGCAAGATGCCTCGGCCACAAGGCCGCGTGAGGAACTCAGGATCGGTCGGGTCAGGCAAGCTGCCAGGGTCGAAGCCAGGCCCCTCGTCGCGAACGCGGAACGTAACCTGCTCGGCCTCCAATCGGATGGTTACGTAGGCGCGCCGACTCCTATAGGGTTCCATGCCGGCTCGCTCGATCGCCAGCTTGCGGTAGACGTTGTCCGGTTCGCAACGCAATGCAGAGTCCAACTCCAGGTTGCCGTGTTCCAGCGCGTTGGTCACCACTTCACTCACCGCCGTGCACGTCTGCATCAATTCCGAAGAGCTGCAAAAATTGACGCTCTCCAGCAGAGACTGGACGAATCCGACCAGGGCATGAGTTGCACCGGGCTGGTAATCGAGAATGAACTGGATTTCCGCTCCTTGCAAGTAACCGCGAATCTGTTCCCGGGCCTGTCGGCTGCTGACCACCGCCAATACGCTGCGTAGGGTATCCTCCAAGTCGCGTAACAGGTTGGCCTTGGAGATGTAGCTGGTGGCCCCCGCCTTCAGTGCGTCGATTGCCGCCTGTTCCGATCCTTTGCCAGTCATGACGATAATCGGCACGGCTGGCGCTCGTTCACGGATGGTGGCAACCAACTCCATTCCACTCATCCCGGGCATCACCAAATCGGTCAACAGTACATCTGGTAACCGCTCTTCGATCACCTGCAGAGCCTCCTGCGCGTCCCCCGCGAATTCGGATTGCGCTCCCATTTTCTCGACGCATTCCGCTGCGATGCGCTGATCAATAGAGGAGTCGTCAACGATCAGTACAGTGGTCATGATGCTCTTTAACCCTAGGGGAGCCTTCGCCGCAGTCTTAATAGTATAACGGCGAAAGCGCCCGCCCTAGCCTCTGGGGCATATTCATCACGAAAAAACGAAAACCTCTCTGTAGCCCCCTTCCACGCGCCGCCCCAGGAAGGCAGCGGAGGTGCGGTTGGTGATGACCTCGACTGCCCAATCTCGCGCGGACTCCTATAATCGTGTCTACCTGCGGTCGGTGTACATGCGAACGGTACCGCGATGATGAACGCATCGCTGGCAGGGTCGACCGCCCATCGGCACCTGGCTCCGCGGGGTTCTTTCGGACTATCGCGGGGCAGCTTGGGCGTGGTGAAGAGCCACCGGCGAATTGGGTAGAGAACGTACTGGCAAGGCAACCGCCAACCACACTGAGGATTCGAGGAACCATGAGCGTCACTTGGAAAGATTTGGGAGATGCGTGGCTGGTCGAGGATCCCCGCGTCGCCCTGGGATGGAACGTCGATGAACTAGGAGAAGCCGCGCGCGAATTGCGCGATTACTTGCACTTGCAACTCAGCGTATTCGGGCTGGAGATTCCCGGCTCGATGGCGGAGGCGAACAGCGGCTGGAATGATAGCCTGCTGTCGAGCTTGCGAGAAAAGAACCGATTGCTGACGGCCCATCGCCCGGCCATCGACCATCGCGTAGAGCGA
>RFIQ01000147.1 GCA_003695565.1 Planctomycetota bacterium
CAGAGAATTCTTTCGGCGCAGTGCAACGCGGGGAGTCCCTTTCGGCGAAAGGGACCCACGTGGGGGGCGGCGAAAGGGACCGAGGTGGGTGGCGGCGAAAGGGACCGACGGGGTTGGATCATGGGGACGAGGGGGGATCGCTGGCTGGAGGACGCTTCTTGCGCGTGGCGCCATGGATGGGGCGCAGGTGGGGACGCCGCGTTACTGTAGCCTGGGTAGCGGAGCGCCTAGAGGGCTGCGAGGCAGGGTTTTGTCTTAACGAAAACAGAGCTGGCAAAGTGCAGCGGATTCAGGAAACAGTGGGGATGGGTTCAGCAAAGGAAGAGATGCCTTCAGTCGCGCAGTGCTTGAAGCCTCGCCCCAGTGTCCAGGCATGGTAATACAGGCGAGATAATCGATCTGGAGGAATGATGCGTACCCGCAGACAAGGGGTCGGAGTGGCACCGAAACGCCGTTTGTAAAGTTCGTCGCCACGCAGGAAATCGACGAAGTGTGCCCCCAGGTCGCAAGCCCGGCGGATGGCGGCCAGGAACAGCATGCGCCCAGGACTCAAATGGCTGGCGGCTGGCGATCGCCCTGTTTGATAGAAATAGCGATTGCCGGCGGCATCGACCAAGGCGATCAGTGCGGCGACCGATTGACGGCGATGCCGCAGCACGCCGACCTCCATCATTCCCAAGGGCACCAACCCTCGGGCGGCACGCAGCAAGAATTCCTCGAACCGCCCGTCGCCGCAAGAATCCTGGCATCCGCTGAGCAACCACTGCTGCTGATGCAAATCCATGCAAATTCGAATAGCCTGCTGCACGTCGTCCATCGCCTGAGCCCATTCCACCGCGAACTCCATCCCGCGATCCAACCGGTTCAGCATGTTGCGGGATTGCTTGCGTCCAGTTCGCGACATGCGTTTCAACACCTCGGTCCATCCTTGTGCCGTTTCTATTCGCCAGGTGTGCGATATCGATTCTCTTACCAGCAAATGGTTTGTTCGTTCCAGTTCCTCGAACAACCGCTGCGTGTTTGAGCATCCCGGGGCAATGCCGTCCCAAGTTGCCAAGGAAATGCCGTGCTTCTCCGGCTGGGCTGAAAGCCATTCCGCAACGATGCGAGCGGCATCCGCGCCGTCTCCATCGGTGCATAGCAACGTCTGGAAATCGCTGCACACGCAAGCGTCGCCTAACAACCGAAGTTCATTGGCCCAAAACCGATGCATGCGTACGTAAGCCGGCACAACCGCAACGATGTGGTTACCTTGCTGCAACGCGATGACGTGCAAACGGTCCCCGGTGCGCCGATAGATGTCCCACCAGGCCAACATCCACTGCGGCGTTTGCATGGGCGTTGGCGCCGAGAGCTGCCAGGCGCGCAATAAGTCCGCATTGTCGCGGGGGGCAGCGCTGATGGAGACTGGTGGCTTCACGGCTGGCATCGAAAAAAATAGGAAATGCAGCGAACTGCCCGGCTCAGCGAGTCTTCATCACCTGAGGGCGACGGAAAATGTCGGATTCGGGCGACTACCACGCGACCGGTCTTGCGATGACGCAAGGCACGTTCAAGCTTGGGGCGTCATCGTGCGCAAGCAAAAAAAATTGTGCCCACCGCGACTTCTTGCCATCCATAGGGCTGTGCGGATATTAGAATAACTGCGAAAACCGTTACGACCGGACTGTCGGCGGCATGTTGGCAGGCCGCAATAGCTCGGCACTGGTTGCGCCAGCGATGCGACACGACGAAGCCGTGCTTCCATCCACCCAGCCAGAATTCTTCCTACCTTTCATGAATCCAGGATCAGAAGACGCGATGGAAATGAACTATACCAGTAGCATTCTCAGATTCATTGTCGTTGGTTTGGTGTTGGCAATGCTGCCAGTTCCGTTGGGCGCGACCGAGCCTGGGGCGGAATGGAATCGATTTCGAGGTCCCGATGGACGTGGCGTGTTGGATCAGTGCAAGGTCCCGCTGCCGTGGAGCCCATCAGACGTTGCGTGGGAAATCGAGCTGCCGGGGCGGGGCAACGGTTCACCCGTCGTATATGGCGATCGGATCTTTCTAATGAGCGCGGATCCAGATACGGCCGAGCGTTATTTGTTGTGTTACGACGTGGCCACCGGGCGAGAACTGTGGCGGCGCAGTTACCCCTCGCAACCGCATCATCTGCATCAGCGGAGCAGCTACGCATCGAGCACACCGTGTGCTACTGAGGAAGCTGTTTACTTTTCATGGGGCAGCCCCGACAGCGTAATTCTCAAGGCGCTGACCCATGACGGCAAGGAGCTGTGGACGCGGGACTTCGGTCGCTTCGTCAGCCAGCATGGGTATGGAGCATCTCCCATCGTCTACGGGGACAAGGTGATCTTGTTCAACAGCCAGCAAGCGCAGCAGTTGCCACCTGGCGTCGAGCCTGGCCAGTCCCGCGTTATCTGTGTCGATGCGCGCAGCGGCGAAACGTTGTGGGAGACGCCTCGCACGACGACGCGTGCCTGCTACGGGATTCCAGCTCTGTTCTCGACCGAGAACGGCGAAGCGGCGCTCCTGTTCGCCAATACGGGCGACGGGATCTTCGCGTTGCGGTTGTCCGACGGAAAGCCTCTATGGAACCAGAAGCTCCTCAGCAAACGGAGTGTTTCGACACCGCAGATCGCCGGGGAATTAGCGATCGGCACCGAGGGGTCTGGTGGAGGCGGCAATGTGCTGTACGCGGTTTATCTGCACGGAGACCACCGCCTGAAATTCAAAATTGCTCGTTCCGCCCCCTATGTGCCTTGTCCTGTGGTTAAGGACGATCTGTTGTTTCTGTGGGATGATCGCGGCATTGTTTCTTGTGTCGATCTAAAGACCGGTGAAACACTGGCCATGAAGCGGGTGGGCGGGAACACGTCGACGTCACCGGTCATCGCCGGCGACCGATTGATTGGGATCTCGGAGGAAGGGACGGTTACGATCCTGACCGCGGACCCCAAATTGGAAAAACTGGGCACGGTGGAGTTGGGGGAAACGACGCGCGCTACGCCTGTGCTGCGGCCCGATTACATCCTGTTGCGCACGAATTCGCGGTTGATACGCGTCGGCCGCCCTTAGCTGGCGGGCCGCTCGTTCCTCCAAGCCACATCCTCCGCCGGCCGGCAGCGGTGATGGCGCATCTACTTCCTGCGCAACGCGCGCTCGATGCCCAACCGCTGCAGTCGCGCCAGCAATTCCCTGTCGAGCCGCTGCAAGGTTTCGCCGTGCGCAGGGAGGTCGGCCAGGTTGTGGTATTCGTTGGGGTCGGCGCGCATGTCATACAACTCGCGAGTGCCATCCTGGTATCGCATGTAATGCCAACGGTCGGTGCGATACGAAACACCCTTGTGGAACGACAATGCAGCCGGCTTGACACTTGCCGCGGGATTCTCGAGCAGTGGGACGAGGCTGGCGCCCTGCACTTCGCGGGGGATTTCCAATCCTGCCAACTCGGCGACGGTGGGGTATACGTCTACCAGTTCGACGGTCGACCGCGAACGCCCCTGTTCGAAACCCGGTGCGGCAATGATCAGTGGGACGCGGATTACTTCTTCGTGCAAATTCGATTTCTGCCAGAATCCATGCTCCCCCAAGTGGTACCCGTGATCGCTCATGAACACGACGGCGGTGGAGTCGGATAGTTCCAAACGATCGAGTGCATCGAGGATCCTGCCGACCTGTTCATCCATGAACGAAACGGCAGCGTAGTACCCCTGCCACATCCGGCGTTGATTGTCTGGATACATACCGATGGGGTTGTTGTCATTCCGCGTTGCCGCCAGCCCCAATATGGGAATGTCTTCCAGGTCACCGGGCGGGACGTAGGGTAATGGAAGCGGGCGCCACGGATAGCGGCCAAAAAAGGGGCGCGGCGCAACCATCGGGTAATGTGGGCGGATGAGCCCAACGGCCAGAAAAAACGACTCGTCGCGATGCGTCTCCAGCAATTCGATGGCTTTGGTGGCCGATTTGTGATCCGGTTGGTCGCTGCCGTCTCCGTCGTACTGGACGGTGACGAACATACGATGCGGCATGGCCGTGGACTGCCGCCCTTCGAGCTCACGGGTAAAAATGTTCAAATTCAAACAAGCGTAGTCACCGGGCGTGTGCGCCTCCAGGCCCGGTGAGTTGAACCGCTCGGTCCAGCTCGACGCGATATCACGTCCGTCGGTTCCCGCAATGATATCTCCCGGGACTTTCATGTGGTAAATCTTTCCCACGCGAGCCGAATACCATCCGTGGTTGCGGAAGTTCAATCCCATGTTGATTTGTCCGTCCCCGAGATAACGGCTGTGCATGAACGACTGTCGACTGGGCGCACACACCACGCCTTGGCAATACGCTCGCTCGAACACAACCCCACGGTTGGCCAGGCGATCGATATTGGGAGTTTGGCAAACTGCGTTCCCGTAGCATCCCAACGCAGAAGCCTTCAAATCGTCCGACACGATCATCACCACATGTTTGATCGGGCCCGGTGCATCCTCTCCGCGCGTCCCCAGAGTCATCAGACTTAACAACAGAATGGAACAACAATGCATGACGCTGGCTAGCGAAAGACGAGAGAAAGGCATGCGGGAACCTCAAGATTTCACGGGAACGGTGGCTGATCCGCTGGGCGATGTGACAACAGTTAGCCGGTTGCGTCCGGTGCGTGGCGCGGGATGCCGTGGTCGGCAGGTACACTACGGCCAGAGGATTTGAACGCTTCGAGTTTCTTCTTTAGCCGTTCGACAATCTCTGGATGCTCGAAATACAGATTCGTTGTCTCGCCCGGATCGGTCGACAAATCGTACAACTGTCCGGGAGCATCGGGTGCGGTGTCCGGAAGCGCATACTCTCGCAACAGCGGATGATCGTAGTTGTTTCCACCCGAACCGCGATGATCCAAGTACTTCCACTTGCCATGGCGGATGGCCAAATCCAGTCGGATCGTTTGGTGCAGCGTGTACTCTCGGCAGCCCTGTGGCTGGCTGCCATTCAGAACTGGCCACATACTCATGCTGTCCTCGGCAGATATGGCTGACAAATTGGCACCAGTGATGTCAGCGATCGTCGCTACGATATCGGTCAAGCACACCGTGGCCGAAGGCGTCTCGCCCGCCGGGATCTCTTGTGGCCACCGAACGATCAAAGGGACACGATGTCCACCCTCCCACTGATCTCGCTTCACGCCGCGCCATGGTCGGGCTCCATCGTGCCCATGATCCTTGCGCATGTGATAGACCGTACTGACCTCTGGTCCATTGTCGCTCGTGAATAGCACCAAGGTGTCATCGCGCAGTCCCAGGGAATCGAGTTCGGCGAGCAGTTCTCCCACGATTGCATCCATTTCGAGAATGAAATCGCCATGAGGTCCCGCTCCGCTTCGGCCCTGAAATTCGGGGGCGGGGAAAGAAGGCAGATGCACCGCCTGCATGGAATGGAACAGAAAGAATGGTTGGTCACCGGTCTGTGCCGCGTGCTCGCGCAGGAATTGTTTGCTGCGTTCCAGAAAGACCAGATCGACACGTTCCAAATCGAAATCGGCCGCGATCAGACCGCGACGATTGTCGACCGAGTAGGCATGTTTGGGGAGGTGTGAAGGGTCCAGCCGATCCGTTGGTGGAACCGGAATCCGATCCCCGTCGATGTATGCATACAACCAATCGGTGGTTGGGCAGCAAGCCGTTCCGAAGAAACGGTCGAAGCCGCGATGGATGGGGGCATCGGGGATCGGCCGAGTGAAATCGACGCGTTGCACGGCCTTCAGTCCGTTTTGGCAAATCGGGTTCCCCTCGGCATCAAAGAACGTGAGTCCGACGTGCCACTTGCCGTGCATAGCGGTACGATATCCCAGCCCCTGCAACAGGGCGCCCAAAGTCAGGCGATTCGGTTCGATCAAGCAGGGGCCACCCACACCGTCAAAGACTCCGCGAAATCCTGTGCGGAAAGCCATGCGGCCGGTCAAAATGCTGTACCGCGTGGGAGTGCAAACCGTCGAGGGGCTGTGCGCATCGGTGAATCGCATGCCTTCAGTCGCCAAACGGTCCAGGTTGGGCGTAGCCACCTTGGACTCCGGGTTGTAACAACTCAGATCACCGTATCCCAGGTCGTCAGCCAGGATCAACAAGATATTTGGCCGATGCCAGTCGCGATGCACCGGATCGCTTGCCTGCCCGATCGCACGATGAGTTCCAAACAACTGGATCATGCAGCAGGCGCCGGCAACAGCCAGAATCCACGTGCCGCAGGCACGACCAGCCGTCTGTGCCGGTTGGATGGTCGCGGCGTTGCATCGAATTGTACGGTTGGGTTGCGTTGACAAGTTCAACTACCTCCTATGCTGGTGACAGGCATCACAGCGCGCCCGCACGGCTTGAATTTTTCCAGCGATGTCTTGGGGTGATTGCTGGCAAGTGCGATACAATTGGTCGGCAGCTTCAATCGCTTCCTGCAGCCGGGCGGGATAGCCTGGAAAGGGAAGCTCGCCGCCTTGTCGCAATTCCCGCAGATGTTCGTAGACCAGCAAAGCCCGCGCGGTCGGATTCCACTGCGGCTCCACCGTGGGAGCCTCTGGACTCGCGTTACCCGGATGCTGGGGCGTGTGCAAGTCCTGCCTTGCGGTCGCTGGCCGGCGCGCCTCGAGCACTTCCATATGAGCCTCCAATTGCAGCATGGTTGTTTGTAACGGCTGCGGTTCGACGCGCTCGGGAATCGCCATCTCCGAAGGGAATCCAGGCATCGGCTGGGCGGTAGCAATGCACTGCCACAGCCCCACGTAATCGCGACCGGTACCGGCCATCCGCAACAAGGACAACGCCGCATCATTGGTCAGGCGTCCGGTTGCGATAGCCCCCAATGCCAAGGCGGCCGGCGCCCGGTGTTGGCCGTGATGGCAATGGATGTAGATCGGCTTGGGGAAGTGTGCCAGCACATAGGCGATTTGGACAGCGTGGGAGGGCCGGATGCCATCGTAGCTGAAAGGAATGTGCGCATATTTCCAACCTCGCCGCAAGGCTTCGCTCCGCGATGATCCACTGGCGTCGACGCACACCACGGTTTGGATGCCGAGCGAGTCGAGTTGTTCGTAATCTTCGTCGCTTACTGGGGCAGCGCCACTGAACAAGTCGGTTCCGACTCGCACCAAGTGCAGTGTTCCCCCCAGGAACTCGATTTCCTGCGCACCGACTTGAGCTTCGGCAACCGAGGCAGCGTCCCCCGGAAGAACGGACTGCGCGCGGCAGACCGCCGGCCACGCCATCGCTAAACCCGGCAGGATGGTCGCAACAAAGAGAAACAGCGCGCGAACGCAACGCTCGCCCCAGGGAATCAGATCGGCGATACTTCGTTGGCTAGAGCGAAGTGTTATCGGTGGCGGATTCAGGTGCAGCATGCGGAACTGGTTCAATCGAAAGTCCACCGGAATTGCGTAAAGTTATATTGTACGCCATTCCTTCGCGGACTTGAATCGATACAGCCTCCCCGTTGGCGGCACGGATCCCCATCTCTGCTGCCTTTTTCGGATTATTGGCGAATTCCCAAAACTCGCTCCACAGTCGTTGCTCAAATTCGCTCATCACACTCCCCCGCGCATAGGCTTGGGGGCGCATCCCCACATCGTCCAGGGAGTACCCGTCGGCGGGCGTTTGCGATTCACCGAAGATGCGTCGGAACAGGCACAGCGATGTTCCCCGTTCCAGATCTGCTCGTTCGATGTACTCGTCGTCGAATTTCACGATCCAGTTATCGATATAGACGACATCGCCACGGATCTCGAACTGCTTTGGGGATGAAATGGGCGCACCGTTGGGTGCCAATTCCACGAACTGGACGATACACGACTGGGCTTCTCCTGCCTCGTCATGTTTGACCTCGAGCACATCCAGGCGGGCCAATCGTTGATCGGTCTTCAGCAGCGACCGCGCCAGTTCCAGACGCTCGATTTTTTCGTCGCGCAGGCGTATCTCCTCCGCCATCGATTCGATTTGCTGCGCTTTAGCGGCCAATTCCTGCTGCAGCGAATCCAACTGCTGCTGCGCCTGCTGCAATCTTTGTTGCTGGTCGCGCAGCATTCGATCGGCGCGGTAATACTCGTTGTAGCCGATATAGCCGCCAGCCCCTATCAACACGACCAGGCCGCCAAGCAGGATTGTGCGCACGAAGCTGTTCACAGCCCGCATGGAATCGACGATGGGCCCCATGAAATCACTCCTCCCTGTGTGGACAGCTTCCTTGCCGGCCGCGACGAATCTCGCGTTGCCCCAACAACCCGGCCCGGCATGCTCCGTTTGAACAATCGCCGTTGCACCGGCCTGGTGTGGTCCTGCTCGGCTTGCCGAGACTGGGACCGCTGAATAAAGGGACGTCAGCGCAGCTTCGACGCGGTTGCCTACGCAGCATTGGAGCTGGCGTATTGTTCAGACCATTTCGCTAATTGCTCGTTGCCAACGCGATCGCAGAAATCGCCAAACGTTTCCCCCTCCTGTCGATGGTGCTTGAACGCCATGAACACCGGCACCAGGGTAGGAACGATTTCTTCCAAGGGAACCAAATCCTTGTAGATCTTGTTCAGCCGTTTACCGAGCAATTGGCCGCCCAAGAAAACGGTGTATTTTCCTTTGGTCTTGCCCACCAAGCCGATGTCCGCGTTGTAGGGACGCGCGCACCCATTGGGGCATCCCGTCATGCGCAGCGTGAACGCCTCTTTGGACAATCCCAGTTTGGCGAGCTCGGCCTCCAACTGATCGATCAGCGAAGGCAACACCCGCTCGCTCTCGGTCACGGCCAGCCCGCACGTCGGCAGTGCAACGCACGCCATCGACCACCGGCGGACGGTTGAGATCTCTTCGGTCAGGGGCAACCCGTTTTCCTTGATGATTTCCTCCAACCGCGGACGTTGCGACTGGTCCAGTCCGGTAAACAGGATGCTCTGGTGCGGCGTCAGGCAGATTCCCGGATTCAGCTCCGCGCAGATCGTGCGAATGGCGGTTTTCCATCGACGGTCTTCGCTGTCGTACAACCGGCCGTTCTCGACGTTCCAGCCGTAGAACCATTTGCCGTGTCCCTGTTCGTGCCAACCCATGTGATCATCGAAACCGTGGACCTCGTCCTCCGTGCAGGGAGGCAACGGCTGTCCATAGTACTTCTCGACTTCGGATTTGAACCAATCGATGCCCCGGTTGTGGATCAGATACTTCAGACGAGCCACCTTGCGGTCCTGCCGGTTGCCATAGTCTCGTTGGACTTTGACCACGGCTTCGGCTACTCCCACCGCCTGTTCTGGCGTGACAAAGGCCATCCGTTTGGCTAGTGCCGGAAACGTCTTGGCGGCGCTCGGTGTGGTCCCCATGCCCCCGCCCACTGAGACGTTGTAGCCGATGATCTTCCCGTCCCGTACGACCGCTAAGAAACCCAAGTCGTTCGTGTAGATATCGACGCAGTTATCCTCGGGGAGTGCAACTGCAATCTTGAACTTGCGCGGCAAGTAGGTTGGCCCATAGATGGGCTCATCGTCGGGGGCACCGCCACCGGCCAATGTTTTTTCCCCCGTTTCCTCGTCCTGAATCCAGAACTCGTAGTAGGCTCGCGTCCGCGGGGCAAGGTGGTCCTTCAACGCATCGGTCAAACGACGCATTTCGCGATGCACCGGATCGTCGACCGGAGAGGGACAGCACATCACGTTCCGGTTGACATCCCCACAGGCTGCCAAGGTGCTCAAATTGACCTCGTTGATTCGGTGGATCACCGCACGCAGGTTCTGCTTCAAGACGCCGTGCAATTGCAGGGCCTGACGCGTCGTGCATTTGAGCGTCGCATCCCCGAGCTGGTCGCACAGGTCGAGATGAGCAATCATCTGCTCGGCCGTCAGCCGGCCACCGGGCACGCGGGTTCGCGTCATCATAATGTACTTCCGCCCCGGCTTGCCATCGGGGCCTTTCACACCGCGCAGATCCCGATCGTCCTGCTGGTATGTTCCGTGGAACTTCAGAAGTTGGGTGTTATCCTTGGCAAACTGCGGATCGTCGCTTTGCAGATCCTCGGCGATCGTCCCGCGGAGGAAGTTGCTATTTGCCTTGATACCCTCGACCGGGCTAAGTTTCGTCTCGTCCGCCATCACGGCAGCCTTTCTTTTTTCAGCACAAGAATACAGTTGTTTCTATTTCAAAGCACTCGACCTCTTCCCGATAGGACCCCTGGGGGCCATGTCGAGTTCGGCCAACATTGCCTACATCATCGCGGTCCAAAAGCCACAGGTTGGCTCGGAGACTGGCCGACCATGCTTGTCCGCGCCGTATCTCTCAGCCCCGAGCACCCCCAAGCCCGTCAGTCCCGCAGCACCGGCGGCGAGCCGCGGGATACGTTTAGGGGGTCTGCAGTGACTCTAACGCGCAGCGGCACCTTGTTCATGGTATCGGTTGTAACGATCGGGCGACAATACCCGTATTCCTGAACGCTGCATTCGGTGCAAATATTCGACGAGATCTAGCCTATCGCCCCACCTTGTGAGGGGGGACAGGCCGCTGGATTCCGTTTGGGCAGCAGGTTGCCCCATCCGGTAGGGCTACTGTCCGGCCGGTTGAAACGGGAGGTTTCTTCCTCCGATGCGGGAGGTCTCAGCAGGACAAAGATCAAGGCAGCCAAGAGAATAACTGTGGTAACAGAAAGTATGGTCATCAGAATCACGTAATTTCGACGGCGTTTCTGACGGCGACGCAATCGGACCTGTTCGGCAAGCCTAGCAGAATCTGGTGGTGTAGACGGACTGCCGATCGCGTGTGAGCTGCTCAAGTCGGACGAGTCCGACCACTGGTCGGACGCTGGAACGGCAACCGGGGAGCGGGTGACCGTGTCGACTTGGGGCGGCGGTGGAGGTGGTACAGGCAAGGGAGGTGGCGGACGCCACGCCGCGCCGTGCGCCGCGTAAAATTCGACGAAGACATCCGCGGCAGTTTTCCACTCTGCCCAGCCGTCCCGCCAAACCAAGGCGGCCGGGTCGATGCGGCGCTCGTGCAACCATTGTTCGATCACCCCGCTAGGGACGGGGCCGTATTCGCCGCCGATGCTGGGGCGGACGTACCAGATCACGTCCGCCGCGCTCAATGCCGCGATTGCCGGTCCACGGGGCGATCCTTCCATGGGTGCCGATGCCTGCGTGGGGGGAATTCCGACCGGAACGGAACTCTCGCGACCGCTTTGTGGCGGCACCCCGCCGGCCGTACGCGCCCCCGCCGGCTCGGGGCGATCGACCGTGCTGTTCTCAGCGGCTGTTTCCTTTCGGGGACTGTCGCCTCCAAGGGAACTGCGGGGGCTGTCCCCAATCGCGTGACCGCCCTCGGAGGAGCCACTCGGCGGTGCGATCCCGGACAGCGATGCTCCTGAAAGAGATGCATCTGGCAG
>RFIQ01000148.1 GCA_003695565.1 Planctomycetota bacterium
CTGTCGGCTCTGCTGACCGTAATGGTACGCTCGCTCCGGCATCGAAATAGGGCTCTCAAAAGCCGGATCGAGATTGCCCGAGTCGATCCCCGTTCCAAACGTGTAGTCCTCCACCAACGTGGGATTCGACAATTGCACGTTGCTTCCCACAATGACTTGTGTTCGCTGGCGACTGGTGAAGCCGGCGGCCGAACTGGTGGGCGGCTGACGCTCGGCAACCGTCAACTCATCGATGGTTCCGTTTCCATCGTCGTCGATCCCGTTGCGCAACATTTCTTCCGGCTCATCGATGTTGCCGTCTCCATCATCATCCACACCGTTGCCCAACGGCCGGTTCAGATTCATCAACTGACCGCGATGCAGCTCGATGGGGAACAATTCGGCGAACATCGCAAAACTCATCGCGTTGTCCGCCGTGACTCCGTGATTGGCCAGGTCGCGGAAGGCGTAGATATCGGCCAGCAATTCATACATCGAATTGGTTTGGTCGTTGTTCTGGCTGACGCCCATGGCCGGCGCACGCACGTGCCGTGTGCGCGGTGCAATGGCCCGCTGAGCAGCCGTTAGGCCATCGAGTCTGCGCGGCAGGTTGCTGCGATCCCAGTCGTTCCCCCGCAGGGTGCGTTCCCACTCCGCCACCGTGTAGGGCACGTCGCGGTAGGCACCGGTCATCCACCGCGATTCGTAGGCCTCGTCGGTGACTTGATCCAGCGTCGACCCGGCCACCGTTAACGCGCTCCCGTTGAGCATCAACGGATTTCCCAAACGATCCAGCCCTACTCCGACGCGTCCATGAACGGCCAGGGGCATTCCCGGCAACACGCCATGTCGTTGAATCGCGCGAATCTCCCGCTCGTTCAAACGACTGCGCAAGTCATTGCCCGTCGCGCCGGCGTGCGTGCCTGGCCCACCATACTTGGACAGCAAAAAACTCTGGTATGCCGCATTGTTGGCGAAGACTGGGCGCAGGGAAAGCTCCGCCGCCCCCAGCCCGAACCCTTGCGGCAGGTTCGCTCCGGAACCCACCGCGTATGCGTCATTGGTTTGCAATGTAAAGGCAGTCTGGGGCTGAGTCAGGTTCCCCACCGCATTCAAATCCAGTCGCGAATCCAGGCTCTCGATCGTGTAGGACACCAGCACTTTCAATAGTTTGCCCTCCCGCGAGGTGATCAAGGGCATGTTGGGATCCACCCAGATGCCATCGAAAATGCCATCGGCATCGCTGTCCACATCCCAGGGCCCTTCGGTCAACCACTTGACCCACGCGATGAACGCAGACACGCCCCGCGGATTGGTCGGGTCGCTCCAGTTGGTATCGAACACCACATCCAGCAACGGTTCGCGACCGTTGCTGTAATCTCCCGCATTGCTGCCAGTGAAATTCGGATTGGAGATCAGGCTGGGGGTCCCGGAATTCGTCCCATTGACAACGCGATACGACAGAGGACGCGCCGAAGCCCGCTCGATGCGGAGCACGGTAGCCGCCAGTTCCTCAAAATTCCCGAACGTGGCTGGATCCTTCCAGTTGGCGATGTAGTTGATCAACGCCGGGCGATGGAAACTGGGAATGATGTCTTCGCTGCTGGTCGCCCCGGCGGCTCGGTGGCTGAGCCAGAAGTTGTTGTAATCGGCCGCGTCGTACGATTCGTCGCTGTCACCTTCCAACGGACCACCTCCCAACCTGCCGTAATTCGGCTGGAGGTTGACGGGGAAAGTGGAAATGCCAGTCGTATCCAGCGGAGCGGGCAAACTGTGGTTCTGGCTGACATTGCTAACATCGCTGCGGATTCCCACACCGTGGGAGTTCAGCGGTGCGGCGTTGAGCATCAAGCCGTAGCCGGTACTGAACGGTGCATTGGCAGCCCCGGCCGCAGGAATGTCCGGGTAGCACAACCACAGGCCGCGTTTGTCCGCCGGTGTGGTACCGCCGCCGGGCGCCATGTTGATCCATTCTTGCAACGTGCGGGTGACCCCACCGACTTGCACGATCTCGTCGGGCAATCCCTGCAAGTCGATCACGATCGAGAAATTCTGAATCCGTTTGGCCAGATCGGGATTGCCGCCGCCATCCATGGCATTGCGTGTGTCGCCGATGTACCGAACGACGCGAAACGAATACCCCTGCAAGGGCCCCTGCAAGAATGTCACCACGCGTCCAGTCCAAATGTCAGGATTGGCCGGCAACCCCGTGGGGATTTCCGCGCCGGCGCCCAACGCTGCTTGCACGATCGGAATGCGGAGGAATCGCCCTTCCATCAACAACGGCCGTTCGGGATCCCCATGCGACAGAAAATTGCTGGGCGGAACCGGCGGAGTCGGCGGATTGACGGGAACGT
Organism: Planctomycetota bacterium; assembly: GCA_003695565.1. GTDB lineage: Bacteria > Planctomycetota > Planctomycetia > Pirellulales > Pirellulaceae > Aureliella. The sequence goes on from RFIQ01000148.1 coordinate 2,337, forward strand.
TGGTTCCCCGCCACTGAGTTCTGCGAACGCGCAGCATGACCGGCGGTTCGCTCGATCCATACAAGTCCCCCAACAAATCGTGGCGCCACAAGGACGATGCCGGGTCGGTGGTACCCCGCAAGGCGATGCGAGCCGCAGCGTCGAGCAACTTGGGACCCGGGGTGCCGCGATAATCGCTCCGCGCCATCCCCGTATTGGCCGCGCGAGATTGCCCGGAAACCACCACATAGGTCACCGCCAACAGGCTGAAGAGCGACAGCATGCCGAGCACCACAAGCAAGATCAAACCTGGTCGCTGGCGGCGTTTAACAATACACTGCAACATGACGTCGACTCCCAAGGACTACAATTCTGTTTCATTCGCGCGGCGCGACGGACCAGTCGCTGTTGCCGGCACTGCGACCACCAGGCCGCTCGCTGCGGCACCGCATGGCTGGTCCAACTCGCCCACCGATGCATGCTGAACCATCACCCCACCATCGGGCGACTGCATCGATTTACAAATCCGGTACCTCGACCACGCGTTCATACACCGCCACCGCTCCCTTGACCAAGGTGCCGGTGGTTGGAGCGACCAGGTTGGATCCCGTGGGCGCGACGGAAATTGGAGAAGCAAACACCCAATCCGGTCCCTCCAGCGCAACATCGACCGCCCAAACATCTTCGGGCGGATTATTTCCATACGGGTCCGTCACCGACCCGGGCGGCATTCGCGTCGCATCACCATCCACCGCCACGACCCGGTACCAGCGGAAAATCGAGTACGGTTGGACGATCACCGGAGATGACGAGGTCTGCGTTGCTGCCACATGCTTGGACAACATGATCCAGTCGCCAACAGCCACATCCTCCTCCATGGCGGACGAAAACCACAAACGTACCCGCCCTCCGTTGCCGCCGACGAAATTCCCGCTTTGCGGTTGCACCCACATCAATCGTTCGCCTTGAGGCGTATTCAAGGGATTGGGGCCGCCCGTCCGAACCGATGGCAGGAACACGCGTTCGCGCTCGAAAATCACCACCAGCGACAAGGTGTACATGCTCTCGGTTGATGCATCATTTTGTTCTAAGGGGCTGAGCGTGGCGATCCAGGAGTACTTGCTGGCCACGCTGGGTTCTCCCGGGATGCTGCCGGACAGCGGTTGAAAACGCCGCATGGTTGGCGCCGAAGCGTCGAAGCCGGCTTGCTTCCGCTCCTGGTCCCCAACCACGATGACTTCGTCCTGCGAGACAAACAATTGCCGCACCATGGCGTTGACCATCGGCACCAAACCGCCCGGGGTCGAGGGCACCGCCACGCGCAGCATGCGAGGTTGGTCGGTCCAAGCCAATCCGCCCGTGGCCCCGATCGTGGTGGTCGGGTCGACCAACGGATTGGTTCCGTCCTGGTAGTAGGGGAAAACCGCTGGACGGTACCAATGGCGTCCCGCCGGCGCAGGCTGGGTGTAGTTGCCGAGCGTGCCGTTCAAGTCGCGACCGGCATAAAAGTAGGGGTCGATGCAGATGGCGATCTTGCCCATCGGCAATTCGTGCAGCGGAGGCTGCGAGCCAGTAGAAAACGTCAACCGGCGTCCCAGCATCGAAAAAGGCAACTGCTTCGAGGCCGGAATCCAACCTGGGCCCACACCCGACGCCGGGGGAGGAGGAAAGACGTAGTCCTGGTACCAGATCCATCGATTGGGATGGTGCAAACCGCGAGTCAAGAACTCAGCCGACCAGGCCCGCGCCAGCGCTTGCGATTCGGTGGCGCGGTTGGCGACCGAAGCGTCGCGACCGGCCATCAACAACAGCGAGGCGATCCCCAGCATGCCCGCCACGGCTATGCCGGTCGCGAACAGCACTTCCAATACACTCACGCCTCGCCGCAGGCGACACCCGTAGATTACCGCCGGCGGCCGACCGTTCACCCTGTTGATCGTTTGTTGCATCATACCGATTGTCTCGTTGCGTTGCGGGCCGCTGTCAATCAAGGATTCGTGTCCGCAATCCCGAACGTCGCGCTGGTCCGCGCCTGAGCCAGCCGATTCAATACCGGATCGCTCAGCCCCGGAGCCGGAACGGTCACCCCGTTGACCGGCGACGTGTAAATATGCCCCGTGTAGGGATTGATGGTGACCCAGGAATTCAGGGTGTCCATGATGTTCGAGGTAAAGGTATCACCAGCCGCCAAGGCACCGGCCGGATCGACCAGGGGTGATTGCGGTACCCCGTCGGTGCGACCGACCAACAAGTGAATCATCGTCGTCGGTGCAGCACGTTGAAAAACAGGCGCGGTCACCGACAACGCCCGATTCTGGTAATACCAAGCCTCCACCGTTCCATCGGGGCTGAATACGATGTAAATCGGCCCGTAATCCGGATTGCCGTTGGATTGAGAATAGGGAGGTGTCGGCGGATAACTAGGCGCCGGCGTACCGGCGGTCAAGTGAATCGAGTCGCTGCTGAATTCCCGTCCCGCCGTCCCGAATCCCGAAAAATGCATGTCGATGCACGTCCCTCGCGGCAGGGAGGTGCCGCCGGCCAACGACTTGCTGGGACGCCGAAAAATGCGAAACCGGACGGTGGTTCCATTCATCCACGTCGCCGGTTCCGCTAAGGAAAACGTATTGGTGCCAACCGATGTCAGCGGCGGATTGAAAAAGGGAACCAACACTTCCGCCGTACTCGCATCCAAGGACGGATCGGCGCTGATCAGAAACGTTTCTCGCCGAGCACCGAGCTGCAACATGTCCCCGGCCAATGCCATCCCCGAGGGAACGGCTGGCGTTACCGACGTGTCGATCAAACTGGCCGCTTGCGCCACGGGAATCCGCAGGCGGTCGACCACCCCGTCCGCGTTGCTGTCCTCCAACCGCCCCACTGCGCCGGCCCAATCACCCGCATAGGGTGGAAACACCTCGCCCGTCGACATGCGCACACACGTATTGTTGGCCACCAATGCATCGAGCGGCGTCGCTCCGCCACCAGCGTCGTACCGCAATCGATCGAAGATCACTGCCACCGGCCGACCGGTGGCGATGGCCCGCGAACGGGCCGCCTCGCAGTACTGCTGGACCAACGTCGCGGCCTGGCTGACCTTTTGATCCGACAACATACCTTTGACCGTGGGCAACGTAATGGCGGCCAACATCACCAGGACGCCCATGACGACCAACAGTTCGACCAGCGTCAATGCAGCCCGCCGACGCCGCAGTACCGCGAGCGACTCGCAAGCCGCTCGTCCGCGCACCAGTTGCATCAGGGTCAATGCGGGCCGTCGGTGACGGTCGCTCCCAGCCCGATGCCGCGCGCCACGGGCACGTCCCGACCGTTTGTAGTCCATCGCGTTTCCGCGACGGGCAAACGTGGTCGATTTCGATCGGCAATCCGCGCTGTGACCGGGCATCGATTACTCCAACAGCAAAGAATGGTTCGAGATATTGTCCGCCGCTCCGCGCGTGGTTCCATCGCCATCCTCGTCGAACAGGGCCCCGAGTGCACCGCCTCCGGAGTAAACGCCGAAGTAAGGGTCGGGATAAAAGTAAGGGCCAACCTGCCCGTACGCCGGCGAACTCGTCGGCCCAGCCCACGTCTGCGTTGCGTAGACCACCGTCGGATTCTTATCGAACGAAACATCGAACACGCCGTCCGGCCCGGCCGAGATGATCAGGGGGACCAACAACCAAGGCTTGGCCATCACGCTGTTATCGGACCACCGCCAATCGGTGCGCAGGGGATCCATCGCGTCGGGTTCGCTGGGGTCGTTCAGCGGACTGGGAAAACCGGCGGGCCAACGCAACCAGCGAATGGGGTTTCCCCATGCATCGATGAACTCGGGCATGCCATCGCCGTCGGTGTCGCCGATCTCCTGCGGGCGAAACGCTTCCAGGGCCGCACCGCCTTGATAGGTCGATGTGGCCACGATTTGGTACAGCATCTCCGCCCCCTGGTTGGTCCCATTGACGGCTGGCGGCAGTGTAGCGGGCACCGGAGCCACCGCGCCGGGGTAGGGCGAGGGAAACGCCCCCAGCCCCAGCCGTCGGCGGTAGAGGTTCAAACGCGACGGCACCTTCCGCTCGCCAGGAAAAATCCCGGCTCCATTGGCCCCAGCGTAATAAGGCAAGTCATCGTTGACCGTTCCCCCTGGATTATTGGCAGTGAACAGGGCAGTCTTGTAGGCCGTCGGCGGATACCAAATGTCGGTCACTCGATCGGGCAACTCCATCCGCATCCAGTCGCGCAGGATCAACATCCGCAATCGCGCGCCCTCGCGTGGACTGAGGGGCGGTTGCCCCACCATCCCCGCCTGCTTGGATGGACGCAACCACTGCGGGTCGACCTGCACGTTGACGGCGCGATACCGAAACTCCTCCCATTCCTGCAAAATGACGGCGTTGAGTTTCTCGATCGTGTGTTTGGTGCGCGAAATGTTCGCGTCCTGCCGAGCACCTGCCAGCGCAAACAACACCATCCCCACCATCGAACCGATGATGGCCATGGCCACCAGCAACTCCACCAACGTGAAGCTGGGCCGAAATCGCCGCAAGAGTCTTACTTTCTGGTTACGCATACGCGCCTCATGGTCGTCGCCCACACCGATGGGGGCTGAACATTCACATACAGCGGACTGCCCAGCGGGCTGGGTACCGCGCCAACACACCTGCTGCGCCTCCGCAATCGTTGCCCGCCGCGTCAGGTCAATGTCTATCGCGCAGGTTCTTGAGCGTCCCAAATTGAGACGAAAATCTCAAAACATTGCGCGTGAAAAGGATCAACCCGTTGTTGCATTCAAGTTGCAAACGGCGCGCCGCCCGGGCAGCGCGCGTGAAATTGTTTGTTAATTCGGCAAAGCGTCCCCAAAGGTTCCTTCCGAAAAGTTGGCCACGTTATCCAATTGAGCAGAGGCTCCGGAACCGTCCTGATAGCTTCCGAATTGCCCCACGTTCGGCGCATTGCCGGGAGTTGGTCCGAAATCGATGCTGGTACCCGATGGGTACGCATAGAACACCGGGCCGCCCCCGGTACCGCTATACGGAATCCCGCCGAACAAGTCATCCAACCCAGCCGAAATCAATTGGAAGGAATCCTCTTCCATATACCGGAACCGGCGTTCGTAATCGGTCGCCGGCACGTTCGTCCGTACTTCATCGGATCGATATGGGCGCACTACACCGAAGGGGGTGCTGGCGGATCCGTAGTAGCTGTAGAAAAGCGAACTGCCGGATGGAATCGAATACGTTCGCGCATCGAAGTAGACGAACGGAGCCTCTCTGCGCCGCGGTCGATAGACGGGAATGCAGTCGTTGGTCCCCAACCCATACTGCGCCTCGTCATTGGAGAGGGTCGTGGAGGTGACCACCAGCGTCAGTTGCGACTGATTGAAGTCGAACAACGGTTCGTTGCGGTCCGGATTGTATTGCACGCTGCCTCGCGCTCCGGGCGGCGTTGCCGAGGTAACCTGGTTGCCCGCATTGTCCGTGATGAAGAACGGCCCACCGATGCCGGACAGGGGGTAGATCGGATCGCTGCTGAAACCACCCAGGAAAAACACGATCGCCTCGGCCGGATCCATCACGCCGGTCGGCGAACCGATGCTCTGATTGACCAGCCGCACTGAGGTTCCCGGAAACGTATCGGTAGTCAGCAAGTTGATCTCGGACGCAGCGATTTGCGGAAATGCCTTCCGCAGATGGGTTACAATGACTTGCGCGCTGCTCCCATCCGGCGGGTAGTCGTTGTACTTCTGCCGGTATTTCTCCACGGCATCGGCCAGCGTCTGCGTCTCCAACGCGATGGCGCGCTGCAAGATGGTTCGTCGGGCGATGTTGATGGCCGGCACCAGCAATCCGACCAGAATACCGATGATGGCAATCACCGTCAGAACCTCGATCAAGGTAAAGGCCCTACGGGGGCGCGGCCTGCCGCATCGCAGGGCGACCTGTCGGCGGTCGGCCAGGGCAACTCCACGACGGCGCGAAGTAGAAAAGCGTTTCATGGTTTACCTCCAGCAATGTGGCAACGCCTGCGCGCTGAGCGCATCTCCCCGTGTTGCCTGGTGATCAAAATCATCTGTTTCTCAAGCGTCCGCCCGATCCGCTCAACCCTCTACGCCAATTCGGAAATCAGCTTCACCAAGGGCATGAACAGCGAAATCACAATGAACCCTACCGCCACGCCGAGGAAGCAGATCAACAGCGGTTCGATCAACCGCGTCAACCCCTCGGTCATCACACTGACCTCTTCGTCGTACGTGTCCGCCACCTTGTACAACATCGTGTCGAGTTCGCCGGTCTCCTCGCCCACATCCACCATGTTGACCACCAGTTCGTCGATGACCCGGGCCCGCATCTTCAGCAGGTAAAACAGCGCGCAGAGCAACGACCCGATCCCGGCGGCGAACCCTCCCACCATCAGCAGGTTTTGCATCGAGTTGCTGCCTTCGTCACCGATATTGCGACCGGCGGTCAACGCCACGGAAATGATCATCACGCCAGGAAAACTGCCCATCAACACCCAGAAGAACAGGGTCAGCGGGTGAAACCCGGGCGTGGAATGCTCTCGCATCGGCTTGCAAATCACTTCGCCCTCGCGGATGGCTTCGATCACCTTGGTGAAAATCCGCTCGAACAGGGCATTGCCGGCGGTTTCCCGCGTGATGTTCAACGCCTCCAGAATCGGCACCCCGGAAGAAATCAAGGTCCCCAGGGTCCGCGTGGTGCGCGCCAAGATGTTCTTTTCCACCAGCGCCCCGAACACGGGCAACTTGAGCACGAACATGTCGTATCCCATGCGTCCATGACGGAACTTGCGAATCAGCTTGGTCAACAACCAATAGCAGAACGGGATCAGCAGCATCAGGA
>RFIQ01000149.1 GCA_003695565.1 Planctomycetota bacterium
GATTGAGCCAGTTGACGCCGCACCGCGACCGCAAGTTGGAAACGCAACTGGTGTGGTGGCCGTTGGCGGTCGATCCAGACGCGGGAGTCCCTGATTCGCCCAGCGGTTTCCGACCGGCAGAACCGATGTTGGACGCTGTGCGTAGAATCTCAGATAGATGAGAACCGGGCGGTGATCCCTGCGGCGTGGCCTGCTACGTCGGTGCGCGACTTGTGCCGCTGCCTGGTCCAGCCGCAGGCTGTTGGTTGCCGGCGAGCTGCTGGTGGACTCACAGTTCTATCTTCTACTTTCGACTATTTCCATTATTCGGACAGAATTCAGGTTGAACCATGACGCGAATCGTGATCACCGTGCTGTTGGCTGCGGTTGCTGGGGTTGCCTTCGGGCGTCTGCAAAGCCGGTGGATGCACCATGGGTATGAGGAACGATTCATTAGCGCGCGTGCCACCGACGCGGAATTGAAGGGAGATCAAGTCGCCGTCACGCAACTGCGGGATGCCAAGGGTACGCCTCGGGTCGAGGTTGTGGGCGGCACCGATTACGACTTCGGCGTGATGCAGCACGGAGACACGCTGAGCAAGGAGTTCGTGTTCCGCAATATTGGAGATGGCCCCCTGAGCCTGAACATGGGAGGTTCGACATGCAAGTGCACGGTCGGGGAACTGGATCGGTCCGTGTTGCAACCGGGCGAGGAGACCGTGGTTAAGCTGACGTGGACGGCCAACACCGTTTTGGCGGATTTCGGGCAAACCGCGACGATCGTTACCAACGATCCCTTGCAACCGGAGGTCCAGTTGACGGTCCATGGGCGAGTGGCAGAGAAATACGTCTTAGTCCCGGAGGAACTGTCGCTCGGTACCATTCCTACAGCTCGACCCACCCGGGCGAAGTTCCATTTCTTCAACTATTCGAAGCAACAGGTTTCGTTTGAGGATATGATCTGGTCGGACGACGCCACCCGCCCTTACGTCGAATTGTCATCGCGCCTGATTCCACTCGATCCCGCGGCGTTTCCTAAGCATAAGAATGCCACCAGCGTGCACGAAATCCTGCTGGAAATCAAGCCGGGCATGCCCACCGGTCCGCTCTCGTCTCGCATCCAAATATTCTCCAATCTGGAGGTATTGACCGGGGCGATCGAATACCGGGTGACCGGCAATGTCGTGGGCGATGTGACGTTGGTTGGAGGAGCGTCATTTGATCCCAAGTTGAACCTGTTGAAAATTGGTACCGTTGATCCCAGCGAAGGGGCGGAGGTGAGCATTTTCGTCTCCTTGCACGGCGATAAGAAGGATGCGCCGGTATCGGTCGAGTCCATCGTGCCGGACGAGTCGCTGGATGTCGAAATTGGCGAAGGGCGCGAGGTCCGTGATCGACGCGTCGTCCCTGTGAAATTCGTTGTGCCAAAAGGTGCTCCCCCAGTCTACTATCCGGCGAATTCCAAAGGCCGGTACGGCAAAGTGATTCTCAGTGTCGGCGGGCCCTCTCCCGAGCAAATCGTGATCTTTGTTCGGTTGAACGTCCCGGACAAAGGCCAATGACTCCCGGTCCGGAGCGGACCAGGTGCATAGGGGGGAAATGCCGCCCCGGGTAGCACCTCGATCGCCGCCGCGCGAGCGGTCCGCCCACCCCATGGACACGGCGCTGAGCATAAACCGGCTGTACCAACCGGTTTTCGCATGCACGCTTTCGACCGGTTGCGGTACAATGACCGCCGCCGCAGCGGTTCGGCAGTCAGACCCAACCAGCATCATCCGAAGGGAGTCGCAAAAATGGCGTGGCGCGTTCCATGCAGACGCATTGTTCACCGGGCTTTACTGGGTTTTGCGGCCATAGCGGCCGTGCCCGGCTGCACCAACTCCAGCGACAGAGCCCACCCTGAAGACGGACGAGAGGCGGCCAGCCAGGCCACCGCGACGTCGAGTGGGGAAGTTATGCCGAGGGAAACGCCCGGCCCAGAAGGGACTTCGGCAGAGGGTAGCAGCGGCCGGGCGACCGGTGCCAGCATCGACCCGCAAGCGGTCAATGACGACGGCCTGATCGAACTGACGCGGCCCGTCGCTGGGGGGGGCGATGGCGTCGGCGCGGCGGACGTGGATGCCTCCAGCTTGGATGTGTTGGTGGACGATTCGCCGCCACCGGAATCTGGTACAGGTCGGCGGGGCAACCCGGTTCCCCCGCCGGGCTCTAATCTAGCCACCCGCGACGAATTGAACCAGAAAATCGCCGAAGATTGGCCCACACCGCAAGTGGTGTTGTTCATATCGGGACAGCAACACGGCTACCTGGAACCCTGCGGCTGTACCGGTTTGGAACGGCAGAAGGGAGGGTTGATCCGTCGCGATACTCTGATCCAGCAGATTCGGGATCGTGGCTGGGAGGTCGTGCCCGTCGACGTCGGCAATCAAGTCCGTCGGATTGGCCGACAAGCCGAAATCAAATTCCAGACCACCGTGAATGCCTTCAAAATGATGGGTTACGAGGCGGCGACGCTAGGGGTGGATGATCTCAAACTGTCGAGCATCGAAGTGATCCAGGCCGCCAGTTCGGACCAGCTCAATGCCACTGGTTTTATAACCGCCAATGTTGAGATTCTGGATCCTTCGTTCTTCCCGACGCATAAGATTGTCGAGGCGGGCGGCCGCAAGATCGGGGTGACGGGTTTCACCGACGAGGAATACCTGGACCAGATAAGCAGCCCGGACGTCGTCATCCATCCAGCAGTCGATCGGATCAAGCCGATCGTCCAGCAGTTGCGAGATGAGGGATGCGACTTCATCGTGTTGTTGGCCCACGCGTCGGTCGAACGGTCTGCCGAGGTGGCGCGGCAGGTAGGGTCGGTGGATCTGGTTGTGACGGCCGGGGGGTATGGAGAGCCAACGTTGTTGCCCGAGCCGATCGAGGGGACGGCGGCGGTCATGGTGCAATGTGGCGTAAAGGGGATGTACGGTGGGATCGTGGGGTTGTTCGATGATCCACAGCAACCACTCCGCTATCAACGAATCGCCATCTCTGCCCAGTTTCCCGATTCGCCCCGCATGTTGGAGTTGTTCGCGGCCTATCAGGAGCGGCTGAAGCAGGAGGGGTATGCAGGATTGGGGATTCATCCCGTCTTGCATCCCACCGGACGGCAATTCGTTGGATCGGAAACGTGCGGCGATTGCCATACCACGGCCTATGAGATCTGGGAGGGGACACCCCATGCGCACGCCACCGACTCGATCGTCGCACCGCCGAACGATCGGGGAGGGATTCCGCGGCATTTCGATCCGGAATGCATCAGTTGCCATGTGACCGGTTGGCACCCGCAGGATTTTTATCCTTACGTCAGCGGTTGGTTGAGCCTAGAAGAAAGTCCGCATCTGGCCGGGAGTGGGTGCGAGAACTGCCACGGGCCGGGCCAGGAACACGTAGCGGCGGAGAACGGAGATATCGACGTGGACAACGACCAGCTCGTGGCGTTGCGGAAGCAAATGGTGTTGTCCCTGGATCGCGCGCGCGATAAGTGCTTGGAGTGCCATGATTTGGATAACAGCCCCGATTTTCATCACGATGGCGCGTTCGAGGAATACTGGGAGCAGGTCAAGCACTACGGCAAGGATTGACTTGCCGCGAGCATTCCCACCGCTGGTAGAAGGCACTGGTACCAGTGGCGGGACGATAGCCGGGTAAATGGTGCAGCGAGGTCAGGCGTGGGCGAATCGAACGGGCCATTGGCCAATTTGGATGAATGGGATGAAGATGTGCTGCGGCGGTACCAAAGTCCCGCCGAGGGGCGTCGGTTTCGCGATTACGAGCGGACGGCCAAGCCACAGGTGCGGGAGTTCTACCGCCTCAACCACCGGTATCAAACCGTGGACTTCGTCCGTGGCAAACAGCGCCAGTACACGCGGCTCGACCGGGCCACAATGGGCGTGTGGGAAGCCATCGAATTGCTCAATACTCTCGTCGACGATAGCGATCCGGACATCGATTTGCCCCAGATCGAGCATCTGTTGCAAACCGCCGAGGCCATTCGCGCCGACGGACGCCCACGGTGGTTCATTCTGACTGGTTTGATCCACGACCTGGGCAAGATTCTGTGTTTGTGGGGGGAACCGCAATGGGCCGTGGTGGGCGATACTTTCCCGGTGGGCTGCGCCTTTTCAGACAAGATCGTGTTCGCCGAGTTCTTTGCGGAGAATCCCGACGCAGCCGATCCTAGATACAACAGCTTGCATGGCATGTACCAGCCGCATTGCGGGATTGAAGCGTTGACAATGTCGTGGGGTCATGACGAGTATTTGTACCACGTGGTCCGCGATTTCTTGCCGCCTCCGGCATTGGCAATGATCCGCTACCATTCGTGTTATCCAATTCATCACGAAGGAGCCTACGAGCATTTGCTGCAACCGGAAGATCGAGACCTGTTGGCCTGGGTGCGGGATTTCAACCGTTACGATCTGTACACCAAGCGGGATGAGCGAATGGATGTGCAGGCCCTCCAGCCGTTTTACAAGGACTTGATCGCGGAGTATTTTCCGGACCAATTGCGATGGTAGGAGCAGTGAAGAACCGGTGCAGTGAACCCCGGAGTTGCAGGTCGGTTGGATCTCTGCGGACAGCATTCTGGTTGCTTCCATCGTTGGTGCTTGCCGGGTGCGGGACGCATGAAGTGTGGGAACCGGTGCGGGATTATGCTGCGGAACCGCCCCCGCCGCCGCAGGTGGCGTACGCCACGGTGCCAGAAGCCGATGTGCGGCTGGAACGGATGGTGTACCCCGTGCTCGATGCAGCAGCCTTTTCCAGCGGGCGCGAGGCCCATGCCTATACGATGTTGGAAATCATCGGCGGAGGGGTCGCCTGCGCGGATTTCGACTTGGATGGTTGGTGCGATCTGTGGTTCGCTTGCGGTGGCAGCATCGACGCTGCAGCACAAAGGGTCTCGGGACGGGCGTGCCATCTGATCCGCAACGGCGGAAACGCTCCGCCGGCGGAGGTCGGAGCCCTGGCCCGCATGCAGTCCGCTGAGCTCTATGCGCACGGAGTATCTGCCGCCGACTTCAATGCCGACGGGTTTCCCGATTTCCTGGTGTACGGCTATCCAGGAGTGCAGCTTTGGTGCAACCAGGGCGACGGAACATTCGTGGACGTGACGAGGTGGGCTGGGTTGGCCGATCGACCATGGACGACGGGAGTTGCCTGGTATGATTTCAACCTGGACGGACTTCTGGACCTCCACGGGATCACCTATGTGAACTGGAGTTTCGACAATCATCCACGTTGTCTGGGGTGGTACCGTGAACCGGATGTCTGTCCGCCGGTGAAGTTCAGTGGTACTCCCGATTGGACCAGTGTGGGCGTAGCCGACGGTACATTCGTTCCCCGCGATGCGATGTTTCCAGTGACGACCCCCGGGCGGGGGTTGGGGGTCGTGGCGTTTCGTACCTGCCTGGAGGACCCAGAGCCGCGCTTATTCGTGGCCAACGACATGATGGAAAACTCCCTTCATGTTCCCATCGGGAACGGGGAGTACATTGAGCAGGCGATGGTGGCCGGGGTCGCGGTGGATCATCTGGCCGAGCCCAATGCCAGCATGGGAGTGGGCGTATTCGATCCGAATCGGGACGGGTGTTTCGATCTGTTGGTCAATAATTTCGATCACGAATTGATGGCCTTGTACCAGTGCATCGGACCGGACCTGTACGAGCATGCGTCGCTGCAGTACGGTTTCAGCCAGGAGCCCTCCCGGTTGGTTGCCTTCGGCACCGTTCAACCCGACCTGGATTGCGATGGCGATGAAGATATCGTGGCTGTGGGCGGTGCCGTGCAGTACCAGCCTGATTACGGGAGCATCGAGCAGACGCCCGTGATGTTGCTGAATCAGTCAGGCAAACGATTTGTTTATTACTTGGGGTCGGCGTGGTCTCAGGAGCCGTTTGTGGGGCGGGGCGCCGCCGTCGTCGACTGGAACAATGATGGCTGGCCCGACCTGGTTTCCACCGATCTGCTGGGGCCGCCGCGGTTGTATGTCAACCATAGCGCTGTTGAGCACGGCTGGATCAAGTTGCGGTTGGTAGGAACCCGATCGCCGCGAATCCCCATCGGGGCGGTTGTGCGCATCGATCCGGTCGACAAAGCGGGGGGCAGCAGTATGACCTCCGCCATCGGCCAATCGGGGGCGGGTGGCCCGACCATATGGCGGCAGTTGATCGGCGGGGGAAGTTACTTGTCCTGCAGCCAGCAAGAGATCCTGGCTGGTCTCGGGTCAGCTCGGGCAGCCAAAGTGACCGTCAGTTGGCCCAGCGGTCAGCTTACTCGACATGATGTTCGGGCTGGCCAGCCCACGACTCTTGTGGAACCGTGGGAACCATGAAACGGTTCAGTCCCTATAATGGGATGGATCGGAGCATGGACACAGCGATGGGGAACCGCACAGCGGTGAAAGGGAGCGTGGTGAGAATCGATCCTACAAATCGACGGAGCAGGGGAGGGCGGGCATTCGGTCGCCGCGACTGGTTGCGGGCAGCGATGGGGACCGCGCTGGCGGTGACCGCGGTGCCGGTTATGGCCCGTCCGGTCCGTAACGACCCGCGGTGGGAACAATCCATCCGCGCTGGGCTGGATTATCTGGCGCGCACGCAGAATACTCGCGGGCAATGGAACACGCCTCCCTACCATACCGCCCTGGCCGCCTTGGCTGGAACTGCCCTGATTTGTTCCGGATCGACCACGACCCAGGGCCCCTACGCCAAACAGATCGCGCGGTGCACCGATTTCTTGATCAGCAAATGTCGGCCCAATGGTTTGATCGGCGACCCGGCAACCGACACCCGCTACACCTACGGTCATGGGTTTTCGATGCTGATGCTCAGCCAGGTGTTGGGCGAAGAGGGATACGCCGACCGGCGGCGGGAATTGATCGATGTATTGAACCGAGCTGTGGACTTTTGCTGCAATGCCCAAACCGATGCAGGGGGATGGGGGTATGTCAGCGCTAAGGACGGGGCGAACTACGACGAAGGGTCCACGACCATTACACAGGTTCAGGGATTGCGGGGATGCCGCAACGCTGGTATCCCGGTCCCTGCGGAGGCAATTGAAAAGGCAAAGAATTATATCTACCGCTGCAAAAACGAGGACGGGGGCATTAGTTACTCCTCGAAGCAGCTCGGGACGTCGCGGCCGGCCATCACGGCGGCTGCTCTGGCGGCCCTTTACAATGCCGGTGATTACGACAGCCAACACGTGCCGGACATGCTCCGCTATGCGCGGGAAAAACTGCACAGCTTGACCGATGAAGCGTCGGCCTTCGGCCACTGGCATTACACGTACCTGTATTACTCCCAGGTTGTCTATCGCCAGGGGGACGACGAATGGCTGCCCTTCCGCGATCAACTCTATACCCGCATTGTCAGCGAGCAATCCAGCGACGGTTCATGGGAAGGGCAGATCCATCCGGTATACATCACCGCGTGCAACTTGATCATGTTGCAGCTCGATCGGGGGCTATTGCCCATCTACCAGCGTTGAGAACGCTGGCGAATCCGCGCTCGGTCGGAATTCGTCTTCGCCCAACCCGAGCCGTTGGTATCTCCCCGCCTTGGCAAGTGTCAGGCTGCGCCGCCGAGCGACGCGACAATCTGGTGGGACCTACCAGGCCTAGCCGCGTCCGATGCGAAAGGGCGTCAGGTCGATCGGTGGCTGCCGGCCGGTCAGCAGGTCGGCGACCAATACCGCCGTACCGCAACTGAGGTGCAAACCGCTGCGGAAATGGCCGGCTGCTACCATGGCGTTTTCCAGTCCCGGGATGGGACCGATGTAGGGCAGGCCGTCGAACGATCCAGGGCGGAGACCAGCCCAGCTCGCTTCGATCGGCACGCCCTGCAATCCGGGGACGACACTCTGAGACCATCGCTGCAAATCCGCCAGTGCCTCCGGCGTGGTGTCGCAAACATACCCGACTTCTTCCTCGACGCTGCCTGCCAGAATCCGGCCGTCGTCCCGCGGGACCAGGTACCGGTTGCCCACGTTGATCACGTGGCTCAACAAGTGGGGAGTCGAGCGGTACAGGATCATCTGCCCACGGATAGGCATGATCCCATTGGGAAAACCGAGATCCAGCAGGAATTGGCGGGCCCAGGCGCCAGTGCAAATCAAAAACAGATCAGCCTCGATCGACCGCTTCTGGGCGGTCATCGCACCGCGCACACGCCCGTGGTGGACATCCAGACGTTCGATTGCGGTCCCCGGCAACATTTGCACGCCGTTGCGTCGACACGCTTCCATAAGGGCTCGCAAGTGCCAGGGGTTGCGGAGTTGGTATTCATCGGGCAGTAACCAGGCGGGTCCGACCAGGCGGTTGACAGTCGGCTGCAGGGCCGGTTCCAGTTCAATGAGTTGTTCCGGCGAGAGCCGGGTATAGGCGATGTTGTGCTCGTCCCACCAGTAGCGGTTTCCGGCCAGCGTGGCCGCCTCGGCTGGCGACAGCCCCAGGTGGATCCCGCCGCAGCGACGGAATCCGGTATCGATCCCCGTCGATTGCCGCAACTCGTCGGCCCATTGTTCGTGCAGGGTGTGGCTGAGCGCCTTGAGTTGTTCCAACGGGTCGATCGCGTTTTGCCTCGGGGCGGCCGGCAATATGCCAGCGCCGGCCCAACTGGCGCTGCGGCCCAGGGGCCCACGGTCGACGATGGTGACGTGGAATCCCCGGCGGCTCAATTCCCATGCTGCGGATAATCCCATGACTCCGCCACCCAGGATCAAAACGTGATCGCGGTTCATCGCATCCGGGTTCCTTCTCGAGGCAACGGGGGAATGGGCAGATCGCGGCGCGCCCCGCGATCCTGTGCGATCGATGTCGAAAGGCAACGGTCACCGTGGACATGGAATCCCGCGACGCTCCGTCGACACAGCACGCCTCGGGGCGCAGACTGCGTACATCACGTCGGCTGGAATCGATGTTCGCTTTTCCGAACTAAAATGGAAGGGGTGGGCGAGGCAGTCCGGCGGTGGCTGGTTCTGAAGTGCCGGCTCCGGCGACTCCGTGCCCGATGGACCTGGGCCGGGCTCGGTAGTTGCGCCGGCCCGAGCGTAGTTTGAGAATCAAACGCGCAGGGTGGCACCCAAATTCAGGGTTTTTGGACAAAAATTCCCCGTAATGATTCTCTTGCTCGTCGCGGCGCGTTATTCTCTGAGTTGCCCGAGTCCATGACTCATGGCTGCGATTCGGAGGAACGCCTCTGGTCTAGTGAATGAGACCAGGGGCGGCGGTGCCCGTAGGCAGCTCGACAGTAGACATTGATCTGGCAACGCCTGCACTGGTGGGGCAGAAGTCGCTCAGCAGCGACCTCCGGTCGCCCGGTCGGCGCTTTGCATGCTCGGCGTCTGCTATGATGGTGAGGGAGGTCCGATTCGCCCCGGGTAAGGGCACAACGGTTATGCCAGCAGTTGCATCGTCGGACAAGCTGGTCGAGCTGGTTGAAAAAAGCCAGTTGACTGACTTGAAGACGCTTGAAAAAGCGCTACAGGAAATACGCGCCGAGTACGGCGGCGATCTGCCCGAAGATCCTCGCGTTTTGGCCAAAGAGTTGCAGAAACGCAAGGTCATTACTGCCTGGCACAGCGACAAGTTGCTCCAGGGAAAGTACAAGGGATTCTTTCTCGGCAAGCACAAATTGTTGGGGCATTTGGGATCGGGCGGGATGAGCAGCGTCTATCTCGCCGAGCATACCCGGATGCACGACTTGCGGGCCATCAAGGTGTTGCCTAAGAGCAAACTGGGGAAATCCTCTTACCTGGCCCGTTTCCAGCAGGAGGCCAAAGCCATTGCTGCTTTGAACCACCCCAACGTCGTGCGGGCCCATGACATCGACAACCAGGGCGACACGCATTACATCGTCATGGAATACGTCGATGGCGACGATCTGCAAACGATTGTCCGGCGGGACGGGCCATTGCCGTTCGACAAAGTCGCCGAGTATATCGCCCAGGCCGCGCGCGGATTGCAGCATGCCCACGACATGGGTTTGATCCACCGGGATGTCAAGCCGGCAAATGTGTTGATCAATTCCAAGGGGCAAGTCAAGTTGTTGGACTTGGGGCTGGCCCTGTTTACCGATGATGTGGCCGCTTCGCTGACCATGGATTTCAACGACAAAGTATTGGGTACAGCCGATTATCTGGCGCCTGAACAAGCGTTGAACAGTCACCAGATCGACCATCGGGCGGACATTTATGGTCTGGGGTGTACCATGTACTTCCTGCTGACCGGGCATCCGCCGTTTCCAGATGGAACGATCGCGCAACGAATTGCTAAGCACCAGAAGGAGATGCCTAAGCCCATTCGCAAGATTCGGCCCGAGGTGCCGGGCGAGTTGGAAGGGATCTGTTGGAAGATGTTGCAAAAAGATCCCAAGTTTCGCTACGCCACGGCCCAGCAGGTGGCGGAAGTGCTCGAGGATTGGTTGCGGCGATATCGGCAGGGAATGGGCGTCGGTGGTGGCAGTTCATTGGACTTGGGCACCGAACAGGAAGTACCGGGCAGCCTGGTCGATACGGTCAGCAGTCATCATCACGATACACTGTCGGGCAAATCGGGCAGCTCGATTACCAACCTGGCAGCCTCGGACAGTGGTGTGCTGGTCAAGAACAAATCCGCTTCCGTGTCCGATCTGAGCAGCACGATCAATCTGGAGGCCGAAATCGCTCGCCGCAGCGCATCCCGCTCGGCCGCCGGCGGGTCGGCGGCTGGCGCGTCGGCACAATCGATCGGCTCTACGTCCGTCATCGAGACCCTGGCCCCGACGCGGTCCGCCAAGATCGTGTGGATCGTGGCGCTGTCGGCCATGTTCCTGTTGGCCATCGCCCTGGGGATGGCCATCGCGTGGTTCGTGGGACCTCCGGTCAGCCAATCGATGCTGGCTCCCGATGGGCGGCCTTCTGTGGGGGGTGAGTACGAAGCCGCCAGTTGTTTCGCTGTTACGGGGGCGCCGCCGCGGGCGGTGCGCGCCGCGATTTGAAGCGAATCTTCCAGCAGCGGCGCGCTGGTCGAATAGAATGGAGTCAACAAGGGTCGGCGAGCAGATTGTACCCCTCTTTTGGATTAGGTCGTTGGGCATGGGCAGAAATTGGTCCTGTTTCCTCGTAGCTGTGGTAGTGGTTTGGACGTTGGGCGGCGGGCGGCAGGCCATGGGCGATGTCACTGCCCAGCAGCGAGCGAAGCTGGCCGAATTGAGCGAAGCTACGCGGGACGCCGGCCGTTTGTACACCGAGGGGAAATACCAGGAGTGCGCCCAACAGATCACAGCCATCCAACAGCAGTTCCTGGAGTTGATCGAGTCGCGGGATGCCCAATTGTTGCGGATGGCCAAACCGTTGTACGAGCGTCTGGCCCGAGCGCATGGTCTGCTGGATCTGGAGGGAGCGGAACTGCAGCCTTTACCAACCTGGGAACAGATCGTTGCCGCACCCTCGCCGCCGGAGGGCCAGGCGATCAGTTTCTCCCAGGATGTGGCTCCGTGGTTGGTGGCCAAGTGTGGCAATTGCCATATCAACAATCGCCGCGGGCAGTTTTCCATGGCGACGTTCGCCGATCTGGTGCGCGGCGTCAACGGTAACCGCGTTTTCTTCCCTGGTGAATCCCGCGGCAGCCGCCTGGTGGAAGTCATCGAAAGTGGGGACATGCCTCGGGGAGGAGGAAAGGTGTCGGCCGAAGAGCTGGCATCGTTGAAAGGGTGGATCGACCAGGGCGCGACCTTCGATGGTCCCGCTCCCACCTCAGCGCTGGTCAGCTATGCTCGCCCCTCGGCCGATCCCTCGGGTGAACGCTCTACACCGGCTCCCCCGACGGTCAAGCAGCCGACCGGTAGCGAGACGGTCAGTTTTGCTCGGGATATCGCGCCGCTGCTGCGGGAAAACTGCAATGGATGCCACATTGCGGGACGTCGCGCTTCGGGCAATTTTCGCATGGACACGTTTGCGCAACTGCTGCGGGGTGGGGATAGTGGTCCGGTAATCGCGGGGACGAATGCGAACGAGAGCTTGTTGATCCGCAAGTTGAAAGGGCAGGCCGGACAGCGGATGCCGGCCGGTGGCCGACCGCCTTTGAGCGATGAACAGATTGCATTGATCGCTACCTGGATTCGCGAGGGGGCTCCCTTCGACGGTCCGGCACCGAGTACGAACATCGATGTGGTCATCAATCAAGGCTGGGCCGCGACCGCCTCCCCCGAGGAGTTGTTCCAGCGGCGCAAGGAACGGGCTCTGCAACGGTGGGAGCGGGCCGTACCAGGCGACGCGCCGGCTACTGCGGAAATCGGCGAAGCCTTTGTGCTGGGAAATGCTTCACCGGATCAAATCGATGCATCCGCCCGGCGAGTGGCTGATGCGATTGAACGCGTCAAACGCGGGTTACGGCTGGACAAACGCAGCCCCTTGCTGCGTGGTGGTCTGGTCGTGTTCGTACTGAAGAGCCGGTATGATTACAGCGAGTTTGGCAAAATGACCGAAGGCCGGGAGTTGCCCAAGGAGTGGGTGGGGCATTGGTACGCCGACCCGATCGATGTGTACGTCGTGTTGTCTGCCGAAAGCGATCTGGAGCCCGAGCAACTCGAGGCGGTCACTCTGCAGAATGTAGCAGGAGCCTACGTCGGCTCGTTCGCGGGAGTTCCCTACTGGTTCGCCGAGGGAGTTGGCCGCAACCTGGTCGTGACCAACTATCGTCGTGGCGATCGTCGTGTGGTGGAATGGCAGCAGAGCTTGCCTGCCGCGCTGCAAAAGGTGACCGCACCGCCGGTGCTGCTAGACAACCGGTTGGACGAGGAAACCGCGGGGTTGGTGGGCATGGCCTTAGTCAACACGATGATGGATCGCGCCAACAGTCGTCGGTTCAGCAAGCTCATGGAGTTGATGCGGGAGGGCAAAGCGTTCGACGAGGCGATGGCATTCGCCTTCGCGCCGCCGGAAGAGTTCGTTGCGCTGGCTTTCGGCAAGAAGCCGCCCGAGAAGAAATAGTTTCGCCCCGGTTCTTGCGAGCGGCGGCAGCCCGGGGATGCGCGCGATGCGGCGGAGGTAGCGCTAGGCGATGATCTCGTGCAGGACGTGGCCGTGGACGTC
The DNA here is from genome assembly GCA_003695565.1 of Planctomycetota bacterium. Classification (GTDB taxonomy): domain Bacteria; phylum Planctomycetota; class Planctomycetia; order Pirellulales; family Pirellulaceae; genus Aureliella. The sequence continues at coordinate 13,096 of RFIQ01000149.1, forward strand.
GGTCAGCCGATGATCGCGTCCGCCGAATCGGTAGGTCAGCCGTTCGTGGTCCACGCCCAGCAAATACAGCATGGTTGCATGCAGGTCATGGATTTCGACCGGTTGGGCGACTGTCTTGTAGCCGAATTCGTCGGATTCTCCGTAAGTCATGCCGCCGCGTACGCCTCCGCCAGCCATCCAGATGGAAAAAGCGAATGGGTTGTGATCCCGGCCGTTCGATCCCTGGGCGAACGGCGTGCGGCCGAACTCGCCGCCCCAGACGATCAACGTCTGGTCCAGCAACCCGCGCTGCTTGAGGTCCGCGATCAGCGCGCCGATCGGCTGATCGACGGCCAGAGCATTGTTCTCATGGCCCTTCTTGAGATTGCTGTGTTGGTCCCAGCGGTCACCACCCACTGCCGGGCAGGTCAATTCGATGAAGCGCACGCCGCGCTCCACCAACCGTCGGGCCAGCAAGCACTCCCGGGCGAAGATGGACGTCGGTTTATTGGGATGCTCCACGCCGTACATTTCCCATGTGCTGCGCGATTCTTGCGACAAATCACTGGCTTCGGGAACCGACCGTTGCATGCGGTAGGCCAGTTCATAGTTTCGAATGGCGCTCTCGATCGGATCGGCCTGGGCGGTTGCGGTCAGGAAACGCTGGTCGAGTTGTTGCAGCAGGGTACGGCGGGTTGCGATGCGCTGTGGGGCGGTATCGCGGGGGCTGCGCAAGTTCGCGATCGCATCCCCGGTGGGCGAGAAGATCGATCCCTGGTATGCGGCAGGCAGAAATCCGCTGGCAAAATTGTCCAAACCGCCCGGCGGAATCAATCCGCCATTGAGCACGACGAATCCCGGCAAATCTTCGGCCGCAGTCCCCAGGCCGTATACTGCCCAGGCGCCCATGCTGGGGCGCCCCACCACTCCTAAGCCGGTGTGCAAGAAGTAGTTTGCACTCGTGTGCTCGGAGAACTTGCTGGTCATGGAACGGACGACGCACAGGTGATCGGCTTGTCGCGCCACGTGCGGAAACAGGTCGCTGACCCACAGTCCGCTGTGGCCGTACTGGCGGAACCTCCAAGGCGACGCGAGAGTGTTGCCCACGTTATCGAATTGGGTGGGCTCGCGCTGCGCCGGAAAGGGCTGGCCGTGCCACCGCTGCAGTTCCGGTTTGGGATCAAACGTATCCATCTGACCCGGCCCGCCATCCATGTACAAGAAGATGACGCTGGTGGCCCGCGGTCGGTGGTGCAGTCGTTTCAGGATTCCGCCCGAACCGGATCGCGCCTGTTGCTCGTCGAGCAGCGTGGCCAAGGCGACGCCACCCAGTCCCAAGCCCCATCGCGACAAGAACTCGCGGCGGGGCAGGAAATCCAATTGGCGGCCACAGGGGTACATCGATCCAATCACCAAATGCGGACGCGTTTCTCGGGAGGAATGTACATGGGGTCGCCCGGTTTCACATCGAACGCTTCGTAGAAAGCATCCATGTTGGAGACGATCCCGTTGCATCGGTACTGGCTGGGTGAATGCGGGTCTTGCACCAAACGCTTGCGCAACTCGGGCTCGCGGTATTTCCGCCGCCAGATCTGTGCCCAGCCATGGAAAAAACGCTGATCGCCCGTCAATCCATCGATCACCGGCGCGGCCTTGCCGTCCAGGGACAAGCGGTAGGCCTCGTAGGCCACGGCCATGCCACCCAGGTCGCCGATGTTTTCGCCCAACGTGAACTCGCCGTTGACGTGCATGTCGTCGAACGGCTTATAACCATTATACTGCTCGATCAACTGCTTTGCTCGTTTTTCAAACTCCGCCCGATCTTCCTGGCTCCACCAATTCCGGAGGTTTCCATCCCCATCGTACTGGCTTCCCTTGTCGTCAAACCCATGGCTGATTTCGTGTCCGATGACCGCTCCAATGCCTCCATAATTCACGGCATCGTCGGCTTGCAGGTTGAAAAACGGAGGTTGCAGAATGGCGGCAGGGAACACGATTTCATTCATCGTGGGGTTGTAGTAGGCATTGATGGTCTGCGGCGTCATGAACCACTCGGTGCGATCGATGGGGCCGCCCAAGCGTTCGACCTGGCGGTTGTACTCGACCTCTGCAGCCCGAAAGTAGTTGCCCACCAGATCGTCGGGGCGGATGATCAGTTTGGAGTAGTCCTTCCACTTGTCCGGATAGCCGATCTTCGTGGTAAATTTGGACAGTTTCTCGTGCGCCGCCTTCTTCGTCACCGGGCTCATCCACTCCAGTTCGACGATCCGTTTTGCGAAAGCCCGTTTCAGGTTCTCCACCATCTCGTCCATGCGGCGCTTGGCTTCCGGCGGAAAATGCCGTTCCACGTAGAGTTTTCCCACGATTTCTCCCAGGATGCCATTGCATGCCTCCACGCCCCGGCGCCACAGTGGTTTTTGCTGTTCCACCCCGCTGAGGGCCGTCTGGTGGAAAGCGAAGTGCCGCTGCTCGATATCTTCACTCAAGTCGCTGGCGACCGCATCGATCACCTGGAATGTGTAGTACTCCTTCCACGTGCTGAGGGGGACCTCCTGGAAGAGTTGATTCAGCTTTTCGAAATACGTCGGCTGCCGCACGATGTATTCGGGGTGGTCGGCGATTCCGGCCTCTTCCAAAAAGGTTGGCATGTCGAAATTGCTCAGCAAGTCGATGACCTGGCTGCGTGGCATTTTGTTGTAGGTCTGGACCGGGTCACGGTTGATTTCGCGCGCCCAGAAGATCTCCGCCAACCGCGTTTCCAGATCCACGATCCGCTCAGCCGCTCCCTGGGGATCGGCCTGGCCGAACATTTCCATCATGTCCGCGATGTATTCTTGCAGGTCTTGCAAAGCGCGTTTGTACAGCGGGTTGTCGACCAGATAGTAATCGCGGTCGGGTAGGGTGATGCCGGTTTGAGTCAGGTACAGTCCGTATCGATCGCTCTGCCGCGCATCGGGCGAGACGAATCCATAGAACGGGCCGGCGATTCCCTTGCGGAACAAGCTGGCGGTCAACCGCGCCAGATCGCTGCGGTCCTCGACCGCTGCGACCTCGTCGATCAGCGGTTGGGCCGGGGCGATCCCCAACCGGTTTCGCAATTCCACGTTCGTATAACTGCGGAAGAAATCGCCCACCTTCTGCGCGTCGCTGCCTGGTGGCGCGTGCGATTCGGCCGCCTCCTCAATGATCCGACGGATGTCCTTCTTGACTTGATCATCGATGACTGAAAACGAACCCCAGTTGGACTGGTCCGGCGGGATCTCGACCGTGTTGAGCCAACCTTCGTTTACGTGGATATAAAAATCTTCCTCGGGCCCGACCGTGGGGCTGACGTACTGCAAATCCAGTCCCGACACGGGCGGTTGAGGTTCTTCTGATTGAACGCCCGCGGCAGCCCATGCAATCAGCACAGCCGAGAAAAATAATCTACGATACATGCACTAGTTCCTTGAAGACGATTTGGTCCGGTGCTTTCGGCAAGAAAGGTGACAAAGGTTGTATATCATTCTATGCCCCCTGGAAACCGTGCAAACGGTGCTTTGGCCGCCATTGGCCCGGTCGCGGGGGGAAATCAGGAACTGCTTTACGCATGAGGTCAGGCCATGGCCCCCCCGCGAGGGTCGATCGGCCGTCAGCTTTCTCGTCCCAACGGTGCTCGTGCGCAGGTCCAGCCAAGATGACACCTAGCGATTCTCAGCCGCCATCGGCATCTCCCTCGGCTCGTCCGCGAGCGCGGTGGCGTGATGAACTGTACATCATCATCTTCGAGGCGGACACGCGGTCCGGTCAGCTGTTCGACATCGGCCTGCTGGTGGCGATCGTGCTGAGCATCCTGGTGGTCAGCCTGGAAACGGTGGAGTATTTCCAGGTGACGCGGCCCTGGCCTCAGATTTTGTATTCCACCGAATGGGTGCTGACGTTGCTGTTTACCGCCGAGTATGCCGCCCGGCTGGCATGTGCCAGGCGTCCGCTGCGTTATGCCACCAGCTTCTTCGGTATCGTGGATCTGCTGGCTTGTCTGCCCTTGTACTTGACGCTGCTGAGTGTGGATTCCAAATCGCTGATGATACTCAGAAGCATTCGGTTGTTGCGCGTGTTCCGGGTGATGAAGTTGATGCGGATGTTGCGCGAGGCGCACGCTCTGCGGCTGGCCGTGTGGCGTGCCCGGGACAAGATCCTGGTGTTCGTGGCTTTCGTGATGGTGGCGGTGACGATCAGCGGCACGTTGATGTATCAGATCGAGCACGATGAGAATCCGCAATTCAGCTCGATTCCGCTGGCCATGTACTGGGCGGTGGTTTCTTTGACCACCGTGGGTTATGGCGATATCACGCCGGTTACTGCGGCCGGCAAGTTCATCTCTGCCATCCTGATCCTGCTGGGCTACAGCTTGATCATCGTCCCTACCGGTTTTGTCTCGGCGGAGATCCAGGGGTTGAAGCCAGCTCACGACTGGAATAGCCGCACCTGTCCCCGCTGCTTCCGCGAAGGACACGCCCCGCAAGCCAATTATTGCGACATGTGCGGAGAACCGCTGGTGCGATCGCCACCGGGCAATCCGCCACCGGTCAGGCCATCGACGCGTTGATGCGGTTCAGCCACCGAATGGGATACAACGCCACGGCCAGAAAGATCACCAGCCGTACGATATTCCCATAATGGATGATGTGCACACCGCGTGCGGACCGGGGAGAAGAGGCAAACCGATCGGGCGGCGGCAAGGGATCGCCGGGCAGGAGGGTCGTGGACTGGTGGGCGTTGACGGCCAGCCGACCGCGAAAGGTGGAAACGAAGAAGCCCTCTTGCCAGAATCCCTCGCCTTGCGGAGGCATCGTATTGGCACGCTGGAATGCCTCGGCATCCAACCGCCCGGGATGCATCCAGTGCTCAGCCAAACCCGCATGCTCGACGATCCAGAATCCCCGTTCGTTTGCAATAAGATGCAGTGAAGTATGGGTGGCTGCGACAGCGTCGGCACACGGGTAGAAGGGATGATAGTGCCAGGGACGATAACGGGCGATGGCCTGGTTGTCTTTCGCATCCCACGACTGGTCGGGATCGTAACTCCGCGCCAACGGTGCCTCACCAATCGCGTCCAGAATGGCCACCCGCCAACTGTGCGAGGGTAGCCCGGTGTCGCCGTCTCCTGTAGATCCCGGCAGGCAGCCATGCTCCGCCTGGTAGGCCGCCACCGCCCGGGCGACCAGTTGCATCGAGATCCGCGCCTGCTCCATGGAGTCCACTCGCTCCGGCGCGGGCATGAACAGCCCCAGCACCAACAGGACGACCACTCCAGCAACAGCCGTTTCCAGTCGCACCCCGCCAGTCCGTCGCCGGGCCAGGAGAGGCCGGGCGAGGGCCGCCCGCGCTTCCCGCCGCGCACTGGACAGGATTTGCCACCAGATCAGCAGCACAAACAGGGATACCCCCATGCCCCACGCGCCGAGCAAGGCCACGGAAGCGGCTGTGAGGGTGAGCGCATAGAACAGGTGCGTCGAGCGGAATTGGGCGTCGCTGGATCGCATCGCTTCGCCTCCCCGTGCACAAGTTCGTAAAAACGCCGACGGGCCTTGTACCAGATCGTGGCAGGTCCGCCGCGTCGATTCCCATCCTCTCTGCCACCGCCGTGGGGGTCAGATGTTAATGTTCCAGTTTAATCGGAAGCCCAGAATGGCTTGGGGCTCGCCCGCGTGAAACTTTGTGAAACGTGTAACGAACCCGCTACAATCGCTACTTTTCCCCCAGGCTCGCCGGCGACCGCGGCGTCATCAACAGACGTCAGGAATCGTCATTTGGACGATTCCAATAGGGCCAACAAATCGGCGATTTCCTGCAACGACAAGACTTGTTGCAATCCGCCCGGCATGATCGAGGTGGTTCCCGGCCGGCTCATGAGGATGTCGGATCGGTCGACGGTCTCCACCCGGTCGGCTGCTACTTGCAACCGGATCCGCTCTGCGTCTTCGGACACGACCAGTCCATTGAGCACCTGTCCATCGCTGGTCAGGACCTGCATCGGAACAAAGCTCTGCTCGATGCGCGAGCTGGGAAACAGGATGGCTTCCAGCAGGGCCGATCGGGTCCGCGAGCGGCCGATCCGGGTGAGTTCCGGTCCGATGCGGCCGCCCAGGTATCCGAGTTGGTGGCAAGCGCTGCAAGCCGCCTTGCTGCTGCGGAACACTTGCAATCCTCGCAGCGGATCTCCCTCGGGGAGTTGGTCCAGCGTCTGTGCCACCTGGCGAGCGATATCCTCTGCCGGGGTGCGCAGGGCGTGATCAACCTCTTGCGCAAGATTCTCGATGTCCCGGCCATAGCGTCGAAAGGTGGTGTTCAGAAATCCATCTGGCAGCGTCCGCGCGGCAGGAATGCTTGGCA
>RFIQ01000150.1 GCA_003695565.1 Planctomycetota bacterium
CTCCACTGGTACAACCCGAAAACCTTGCCTTCTGCATCCACCAGGGCGAAACGTTCCGGGTGTCCCCGACGCTCGACGGGCAGCCAAAAGAATTCGCTGCCCACTCGCCGGATGTACTTCATGTCCCCGGTGAAAAAGAGCCATTGTTCGGGATCGGCATCGAATCGCTCGGCATACTGAGTAAGGACTTCGGGCGTATCGATTTCGGGATCGCAGGAAATGCTGACGAACCGCACGGGCTGGCCTCGAAACTCCTCTTGCAACTCTTTGATGCGTCCGTTCTGTCGCACGCAAATCGAAGGACAGGTGGTGAAGAAAAAGCCCGCCACGTAGGGCTGCCCCCGCAACTCCTCACTCCCCATTTTTCTCCCCGACCGCTCGGTCAGCACGAAGCGAGTCAGCCATGGTTCGCTCGCCCCGTCGTTGAGCGGTCGCTGCGGGACCTCGATGCGTTCCGGAGCTGGCGTTGCGGAGGCGGGCACCAGTCTACCGTCCTTTTCGACCATGGTAATGGCCGCCGTGCCGCGTCCCCAGTGGCTGGCCCAGTTCAACCATAGCCCCACTCCAGCCAGTCCCAACAATCCAATAACGTAAACGATTCTCACCGTATGTCTCCTCGCGCGGGGCGCTGCACTACCCACCAGGCGCCCGCCAGGGCTGCCAGCAAGAACCCTACCGATACAATCCAACTGGTACTCAGCCCCGGCACCCAGATCTCGGGGTTCTCTACGACCGTACCTAACATTCTACGCAAACCGGCGACCAGGTAGGTCATTGGATTGAGCCGCATGATCCAGTGCATGACGATTTGCCCGACGGGCGAGCCAGCGACCAAGGCAGGCACTGGAAAAAAGGCTCCACTGAGCAACCACAAGGGCATCAACACCAGATTCATGATGGCATGGAACCCTTGAGTCGAATCCATAGGCCAGGCAAACAGGACTCCCATAGCGGTGATCGAAGCGGCCGCGACAGCCATCAACACCAATGCTCCCGCCAGGCCGCCCGAGACCGGGACCTGCCCCATGGCCATCACCAGCCCTAAGAAAATCAACCCCTGTACCCAGGCGATCATTCCCCCGCCCAGGACCTTCCCCCAGGCGATCGTCGAGCGCGGCGCCGGAGCCACCAGGACATTCTGCAAGAAACCTTCTTTGCGATCCTCGATGATGGATATGGTGGTGAAGATCGCCGTGAACAACAAGATGAGCGTGATCGTCCCGGGGAGGTAGTATGTCATGAAGTCCTGTCCGGCCCCGCGAAAGGCCGTATGCATCCCGGTGCCAAACAGCAACCAGAACAGGATCGGCTGCCCCAAGGCTCCGATGACGCGATTGCGTTGACGGAAGAACCGCACCCATTCGCGATGGGCCAACATCCAGACCACTGCCACGACACTTGGTGGGACAGACGACACCTCGTCCTCATTCGTCGATTGCATGGACAATGCATTTACCTCGTCTTTCAAGAATTCCTCTCCCACCGAACAACTGCACCGACCTACGCGGCCGGCGTCTCCGCCCGGTCGGCCCAATAGCGATGACCGGTGCGCGCGATGAACACGTCCTCCAACGAGGGCTGACCGACGCTGAGGGCCTGGATCTGGCGGCCGAACTGTTCCGCCAAAGCAGGTACCAGATTGGCGACATCGTGCCCGGTAACTCGGATTTCGTCGTCGACGCAGCGGGCTTCGATGCCGCGATCCGCCAACCACCGTTCGACCTCCGGCAGGGGCGGGCGTATGGTCAGCACCTGGTCGCCCAGTTCCCTGCGCAGCTCGCCGGGCGCCCCCACGGCCACCGTCCGCCCCTCGTGCATGATGGCCAGGCGGTCCGCCCGATCCGCTTCTTCCAACAAGTGCGTGGTCAGCACGATCGTCATGCGTTGACTTTTTTGCAATTCCTTGAGCGCTCGCCACATGTCGATGCGGGCCGCCGGATCCAGCCCCGTACTGGGCTCGTCCATCAACAACAACCGTGGCCGATGCAAAATCCCCTTGGCCAGCTCCACTCGCCGCTTCAAGCCCCCGGAAAGGGTTTCAACCATGTCGTTCATCCGGTCGGCAACGCCCAACTGCTCCGCTACCTCCTGGATGCGAGCCTGTAACGGGGCGCCCCGCAGCCCATACAACACGCCGCCGCAGCGTAGATTCTCGCGCACCGTCAGTTTGGGATCCAGACTGGGCGACTGAAACACCACACCCAATAATTGCCGCACCAGGTGTTGCGCACCAGGCAACCGGTGCCCGAACACAGCAATTTCTCCTGCTTGCACGGGAACCAACGTCGAGATCAAGCGAAACAGGGTCGATTTGCCGCTTCCATTCGGCCCTAGGATGGCAAACAACTCCCCCGCGCTCACCTCCAACCGCAGACCGCGCAGCGCCTGGCGATCGCCGTATCGGTGCTCGACGTTGTCGACCAGCAGTGCGTGCCGTCGCCAACGTTCCTCGTTCCCTTCCATCACTCTTCTCCCGCCTTCCAATATGACGCTTTCCGGCTACCCCTTTTCTTCCACTCCCCTCTCGTTGCGGCCCAATCGGATTGGTGCGCCCAACCCCTGCTCTGCCAGCCGATACGCCCGCCGACTCACCACGAGCGGATGGTCTCTGCCTTCACGCTCCGCGCCGGATGCCAGGTGGCTCGATCCTACCTTCCCAACCGACTGGCGTCGCCGTGGACCGGCCACAGTAGTATCTGCAACAGAGCAACCTGCCCTGCACTCGGTGCCGAAATGGACGGGCCGGGACAATTTCACTCGACCCGTTGTCCAGCGCGCATCGTGGCGTTGGAGCGGCACGCCCCGGCTTTCCCATCGGCAGGCTTAAAACCAACTGGCCAGGACGATCAACAGCATCATCAGCGGCAGATGGAACAAGCTGACATGCAGCATCTTCCGTGCAGCACGCAAGTCGCGCTGGCGAACGAACCGAATCGCGGCGGCCAGCATCCACAGGCTCACGGCACCCGCCATCGCGCACAAAACCATCCGCGGGCCATTGTTCGGGACGATCGCCAGGGGCGACAGGATCACCAGGGCCAGCGCGCCCCCCACAGCATGCAGTCCGGCCCCCCATCCCGACCGATCCGTAACGGTGACCATACGGTAACCGGCCGCCTCATACTGCTCTCGATACATGGCAGCGATCGCCATGAAGTGCGGCAATTGCCAGGCGATCAACACGGCCAACAACACCCACGCCTCGCGATCCAGCAGAGAACCACCGGCCGCCGTCCAGCCCATCCAGACCGGCAAAGCGCCCGGCACGGCCCCCACCAGCGTATTGACCCAGGACCGCGGTTTCAGAGGCGTGTAAACCGCCACATACAAAAACCACGTCGCCAAACCGACCCACATCGTCGGAAAGTTGACGAGCGCACCCAGGTAGACGGCCCCGGCGATAAGCAGGACCCAGCCCATCCAAGCCGCTTCGCTGGTCGCCACCCGCCCGCTGGGTAAGGGTCGCCGACAGGTCCGTAGCATTTGGGCATCACGGCTGCGTTCCAGCCACTGATTCATCACGCTGGCCGACGCGGCAACCAGCGCCGTGCCCAAACACGCGTGCAGCACCGTCCACAACGAATCTCCGCCCCCGGCCACCACCATCGCGACAACGACGGTCAACAGGATCATCAACAGGATCCGCGGCTTCGTCAGCTCAATGTAGTTGGCCACGCGCGGCACGGCGGCCGCTTTCCAACGCGTAATCGTATTCACTGCACCCTGCCTTGTTTAACAACCCACCGAAACCGCCACGCACGCACCGACGCCACAGCCGCAAACGCCACAATCAGCGATCCGGTCGCCATATGAGCCGTCACCACCAGGGATTCCACGAACCCTTTCGCTTGTATGGTATAACCAGCCAGCGTTTTGTTCAATTCCGACCAAGGCAACGCATAGTTCACCACCCATGTTGCACATCCCAACACGATCTGCAGGACCACCAACAAACACAACCCCATCACCCACCGCCGCACACGCGGTATCGTCGGCTTCCACCAAACCATGATGGCCGCCACCAGGACGCCCATCAGCAACAAGCCCGCCATTGCCAGGTGGGCGTGCACCAGGCCACGGAAGCTGCGGTGGGACATCCAACCGGTGATGTGCCGCAGTTGAGCCCCGAGCACCAACTGCAAGTAACTCAATGCACACAAGCCACTTACGACGATCGCTACCGCCTTGCCCACTCTCCTGCCAGCCCCCTCCATCCCCGCTGCAGGCGCAAACCACCAGCGTGACGTGAGCACTCCGGTAGCCGCCGCCAGGGCAAAAAACGCAGGACCAACGCACCCATGGATCTTGGCCACCAAACGTTCGTCCAACAACACGCGCACGCCACCCAACACGCCTTGGGCGATTACCAACAGCAGCAATCCCACCGCCCACCACCGAAACCAGGGGCGGCGGTCGAGTTTCCAAGCCGCCACGACCAATCCAATGGCGATCATCCCCGACAAGGAGGCCAACAACCGATGGCTGTGCTCTACCATCAGATCGAAAGGCCCAAACAACCAGGTCGATGCCGGGTAGGCAAACATGTTCCAACCATACGTGGTGGGCCAATCGGGGACCGCCATGCCGGCATCGTAGGTCGTGACCAACCCGCCCACCCAAATCAGCGGAAACACAACCACGGTCAAGCCAACAGCCAAGCCGTGTGTGAGCTTGCTGAACTGGGGGCATCCCTGTTCCTCGTTGCGGGAGTCGCTCACGTGCCACCTCCTGGGCTGCCTGGCCTGGGATCGGCGGGGCGGTCGGACAGACTGAGTAGAAAGCGAATCAAGTCCCACACTTCTTCCTGTCGCAAGCCCTGCGGATTCCCAGGCTGCAGCGGCGCAGCAGGCATCGGCGTCCCTTCGACCCCATGGGCGATCCTCAAGTAGAGGTCTTCCGGAGTATCCCCCCCGCGAAAGATGCCCCATGTCAAATTGCGCGGCAGAATCGGGCGCGGCTTCAGCGCCCCCAGTTCCAACATCGGGCGCAGCGCTTCCGTATCACCAGGGTTCAATCCCGCCAGGACCGTCCAGTCCCGCGTCCATTCATCGTAGTTATTCTGCTGCCCCGTCCCCGTCGCATCGTCGCCATGGCAAAAGGAACAACTGGCTACCGTACCGCGAAACAGTTCCCCGCCGTGCGCGATCGACGCTATGATTTGCTGCTCGATGCCACCCGTTTCGCTCAACTGGCCAGCGTCGTCCGAGGGGGTTCGTTCAACCAGGGGGAAATCGGGATGCGGAACGTCGATCGGCAGTTCCTCGGCCGCTTGCCACTGTGCAACGATGTTCGCCAACTCCTCCATCAAGTCACGCCACTGCGCCGGCCATGCCTGGGCAGCCATCCCCTCCGACGGCAGCCAGGCCGGATCATACAAGTGCTCCCCTCCCTGCCAATCGACTTCCTGGGCAGCCAAACTCAACAACCGGCGTTCGAACTCGCCTCGAATCGACAGATAGATGGTGTAATCGACCAGCGCCTCGATGTCGTCCGCATCCAGATTCGCAAAGGAGGGCATGGCGGTACCCGGAACGCCCCGCAGCAAGACGCGGCGCAGATCGTCACGGGTCGGCCGCCGGCCCAGCGGCGTCCGCTTCCACTTGAATTTGCCCATGCGGAAATCCCGTGGATAGGGATTCAACAACGCCGCCGCTGGCCCCAGCCCATCGCCGGCTACGCCGTGACATTGGACGCAATTGGCGCGATACAGCCCCCAGTGCACTCCCTGCTCATCACTGCGTACCGCCCCGGCCGCTCGACGCAGATTTTCCAAACGAACCAACGGCTCAGGTGAGGAGGTGTCCCCCCGGCGCGACGCCGCTGCATCGCCGCTACGCCCCGGCGTCAATTCGCTCACCATCGCGGGCCATCGCGGCTGATCAGGGGTGCCAAACAACTCTGCCAACAGAACCTGCGACTCCGCCAGACCTTTGCCGAGATCGATGTCATCGGTCAATTCCAGCCGCTTGGCGAAGATTCGATTCGGCGGAAAAGCACCAGGCGACGGAGCGCAACCGATTACCGCGGCCACACACCACCCGACCCACATGACCCTGAAAAGCTTCACCCCGCCGTCCTGGGGGAGAGCATTCCTCCGGTCGTTTCGTGGCGGGGCATTCACAGCGCGGTGCACTCCATGAGATCACTCGAACTGGTGGAGACAAAGATGGCATAGCCGACCACCACCCGCACGTTGTAGGGCCGGACGCTGCACGCAGCCAATCGAAACCTGCGTACAACGCGCGTTGGGCGCATCCCCGCCGGATCGCTACCTCGACACTTGCGGCGGCCGATGGTGGACTTGTTATAAGTCAACCGGAAAAGATCCACCCTGGCAATGCTCGCCGAGTAGGGCAAACCGTCGCACTAAGACTCGAATCGAATCTCAGCAGGCGGCGATATCTCCAGGGCATAATGGCAATCGCACGCATCGTGCCCCGTACCCCCCCAAGGCCCTGGCAAACGCTGGAAGCCGAGACGCTCGTACAAACGCCGAGCCGCAACCATGTGCTCGAGGGTTTCGATGTATACGGCGTGGTATCCCAAGCGGGCCGCATCCACCAGAAGAGTCTCGGCCAGGATCCGCCCGACTCCCTTTCCACGCGCCTCGGGGAGGAAGTACATCTTTTGCAGCTCACAAACTGCCCGATCACCACCTTTCAACGGTGCGATGCCTCCGCATCCGACGATTTCCGGTCCATCTACCACGACATAGAACACGCTGCGGGCATCCTCTCCGACGGCACTCATGGCGTCGACCTCCGGGTCTTCGATTGAATACCCTGGGCCGATCGCACCGAATTCGGTCATTACCTCGCGAATGACCTTCCCCACCTCGCGATCGTCAGCGGGTTGAATCTGCCGGATCAACATGATCTTTTTTCGCCTGGAGTGTTTCGGTCAGGCGGCGCGGGGATGCGCCGCAGTAGTCCGCGCTCAATTCGCCGTCGGGCGAATTCATCAACGCCGAGCATTCGCAGCGACCTGGTCGGATGTAGACGTATTCGTACCCGCGGCCTGGGGCTTGTACAACGACCGCACATAATTCACCAAATCCCAAATATCCTGCGGATCAACCGCCGCCGCGGGCATGGGCGTCCCTTCGATTCCCAACCATATGCGTTGGTAAAGCGCCTCGGGCGTGCTCCCTCCCCGAAATACCCCTTCTTCGAAATTCCGCGGGGCGACCTTGCGTACGGGAAGAGCCCCGCGGGCGATCAACGGAATCTGGCTGGCTTCATCTTCGGGATCCAAGCCAAACTTCTTGGTCCACTCCTTGGCCCAGTCATCGTAGTCGTTCGTCTGCCCGTCACCACGTCCCTCCTTGCCATGACATTTGGAACAGGAGGCCTTTTCGCTCAGGAACAACTCGCGCCCCCGCTCGATGGATGCCAGGATCGTCGAATCCCCCTGTGCAATGCGCGCCAACAATTCTTCGGTTGTGTCGGGTACGACCGCCCGATCGCGTTCCGGAACCTCCTTCACCCGATCCTCGGCTTCCACCCATGCATCGGCTTCATCCAACACGTAGTCTTCGATGATCTCCCATTGCTCCTCGAAGGCCTCCGGATCCGTCTCCTTCAAGCTGGGGTCGTACAGCGATTCCCCGTCGGCGTACACCAATTCGCCGGCTTCAAACAACAAACTCCGCTCGACCTGCCCGCGAATCGACAGGTAAATCACGTAGTCCACCAACGCCGCGATGTCCTGCTCGGTCAGCTCCGGGATCTTGACCATCGTCGTCCCCGGGATGCCAGTTTGGATCGTATGGAACAAATCGTCTTTCGTCGGTTTTGAGCCGATCGGTGTCGATTTGAACTTGAATTTCCCCAGCCGAAAATCGCGCGGATAGGGATTCAATAGCGCCGCAGTCGGCCCGCGGCCGTTGCCGGTAATGCCATGGCACACGGCACAATGCTTGCGGAACAACCCCCGCCCGGGCTCGCTCGGGTTCCCGGACGCAGCCATCAGATGCTCCATCGAAACCAGATCGGCATACTCCTCGTCCTCGGTCAAAACGGCGGGCCACTTAGGGACATCGGGCGTCCCGAACAGCTCTTCCAACGCCGATTCAACCTCCACCAACGCCTGATCCATCGATTGCTCGGAACGCTGGCCAATCTGGTAAGCGTACACCCAATTGGGCTCGAATTGCACGGCGGCGGTCGGTGCCGTCCGCTCACATCCGGCCAACAGTGCCACTCCTGCCGCCCCGGCGATCCACGCCATACAAACCGCCCACTTGCGTGCTCTTTTCATATGCGTTGCCACGTTCTTTCGTCGAATGCGAAGTACGAATCTCAAGTCCGATAATCGACTCCCACAAGTCCTTCGGCCACCCACCGGTCGCCAGCCTCTGTGAGTCTACCGCGCCGCGAGAAATCCGTCCAAACCCGCTCGGCGCTTCTTTCCAGGCGCGCACATTCGCACCTTCAAACAATTCACGAGCAAGCTAGCAAAACGCGTGCCGAACCGCTGAATCTTGTCGGCACATCGTCTCAAGCTGGCGCAACCCGACGAACCTGGGGCTCTGCCCGTGTCGGATCGAGCGGTCCCTGCGCATCGCACCTGCCGGAGTCCGTTCATACCGGCGATGTCCGCAGCAAGGTTAGGGCGGGCACGACGACGCTACGGCGATGGAGCCTGCGGCTCAGGTGCACTCCAGGGAGGCGGCACGCTTCCCTCGGCAGCCTTTCCTCCCGCTGCGTTGGTCCCCCGCAAACTGGCCACGTAAGCTGCCACCAAGACGATTTCATTCGGCATCAGTTTGTCTTTCCAGGCTGGCATGGCGTTGTTGTTGGCTCCCTCGGCGATGACCCGGGCAATGTCTTCGATCGACCGCACGTGTTTGTAGGCATCGTCGGTCAAATTCGGTCCCACTCCTCCCTCGCCGTTGCGACCATGGCACGACACACAATGGGTCTTGAACACCATCTTGCCGACCTTCAGCCAGTTCGGCTTGGCGGAATACTCGATCAACGTCGCAGCATCCGGCTGCAATTCACCAATCTCCGCGAAACGCTGCTTGGTGAGCTCGAATGAGATTCGTTCGTACCGCTCTACCTCCGTCCTTCCCGGTGCACCCGCATGAAAATAAAGAAAATAGAACGGGCACAGGATCAGCAGCATTACGAACAACCGCCTCCACCACCCCGGCATCGGCGCATCCTCGACGGCGATTCCATCCACCTCAAACCTGTTCCAGCCATGGTTTGCCATCAATCGTCCTCCCATCGTTCATTGAGTATCCGCTGGCTGAACAGGCGCCACTGCAGGTGGATTTCCCAGTCGTTGCAAGTAAGCGATCAACGCAGTCCCCTGCCGATCGAACATCCCAGCGGGACCTCCCGAGCGCACGATATCCGCAGCTACCTCCTCGCCTTGCCGCAACACCACTTGCTCCAACACCGTCTGCTCCCCGAACAAGCGATCCTGCAAGCTCAGTTCATCGTCGACCAGCCATTGCGGATCGTAGGCGATCCCCAAAGCTTGTTCGGTTCGTAACAATTGACGGATTGCATCGAAATCGAGCTTCTGGTCCAGTAGATGCGCAAAGGAAGGCATGACTGACCCCGGACTGACTTCCGCCGGATTCTGCAGGTGCAACCAGTGCCAGTACCCGTTCTTCTTGCCCCCTTCCCGAGCCAGGTCCGGCCCCACTCTGCGGCTGCCCCAACGCGTGGGGCGATCGAAGGCGAAGTCTTCCGGGCGGCTGATCTCGCCGTACCGCGCGGCCTCTGCCACCAATGGTCGCACCATCTGCGTGTGGCAGTTGGCGCATCCTTCTGTTAGAAAAATCTGTCGCCCCATCAGCTCCAGGGGCGTGTACGGGATGGCTCCCGCCGACTTCCGGGCTTCGCGTTGCAAGCTGGCGACGCTCCATAGCGGCAAACCACCCAGCAGCAGTCCCGCTGCGATAACGCCGATTATGAAAATGCCAGCCCGCCGCTCCCATCGGCGATGAAAGGCGAAGTACTTGGCTCGATCGAGTTTGGCAGCCAACGTCAGCACGGGCTTTCCCTCCAACTCGCTGGCGGGCAAATCCGGCAACTCCAACTCTAACGCTACCACTGGACACATTGAGTGCACCCACGGAGCGGGCGGCCGAGCACGCCATCGCGACACCACGATCAGCACGGCCACCCCCAGCCATCCCACCCCCGCGACGGCAGCCAGTATCGCTTGGGCCAACCACCACGGACGAACCGCTGTCACGATTTCCAGATAATCGGGATAGACCAATACCCCCATCGCATCCAAGCGGAAATGCATGAAAGCGTGCCATGCCCCGCCTCCGAACCCGGCCGCCACCCATCCGGCCGTCCCCAATACCAGTGGCCCCACCGCGCAGGCTTCCAGCACCGCTGGGGGCTGGACGTAGTAGACCCTGCGCACCAGCCATAACACGCCCAGCGCCCCACTCAACCCGGCGATCCCATACAGGACCAACCAGTCCTGGGCCAGGGACCAGTCGTTCATCGTGGTATACGGGCTGAGGGTTCGCGTCGAACTGGCCGCCGATTCGATGGCCCACCAGGACAATGCTACCACGATCACGACAACCAACCCGCCAGCCCAACCTCGCCCACCGGTTCGACTTTTCCACACGCCCCAACCATTCATTGCGCCGGCCCAGGCGGGCAACAGGAGAAACACGCCTCCCCACATGGCCAACGTCGAAATCCAATCGGGAATCACCGTCCAGTGAAGGTACCGAGCCCCGGCCGCCATCCCGAACACCACCATGCACCAAAACTGCAGCACGGCCGCTCGGTAGCGCGGTACTCGCCCCCCGACCAACTGGGGAGCCGCGTGGTAGAACAAGCCAAGCGCCGGCATCAACAAGAAAAAAAACAAGATCTGTTGACGGTACCACGACTGCAGAAAACCATCCGTCACACCAGCCCAGGCCGCCACTTGCACGCCCGGCAGGGGAAACGCAGCCCACGTCGCAAGAAAGTGCGCGACGGGAAACACCAACGCCCCGGCCAGATAAAACCACAACGAAATGTAGAGGTTCGGTACCCGTCGTTTGCCCACCGTCATCAGTAGGTTCCACAGGAACAACCCGCCGGCGATACCCAGCCCTACATCGGCAACGAACACCCACTGGCTGGATAACCGTGGAGGAACTCGACCGGTCAAGGCGGACCAGGTTCCCACGCCTACCGCCACCTGCCACACAATGGCATGCAGGTAACTCAAGGAAATCCGCCACATCGCTCGCCCACACAACCGCTGGATGCTCAGGTACATTCCCGCATACAGCAGGCTCCCCATCAGGCCGAATGCCGCGACCCTCCACGACACTCCGCCCAGGCGACCGTACGACCACTGCGGCCAGCCCTGGGTCCATTCCGGATGCACCATCAGTGCCAGCGTGGCCGCCGTGATGACACTGGATACCACCGCCCACACGGCACCACACAACAACCACAGACGCACGATACCCTGGTCGTACCAAACCGCGGCGGGTCGATCCGCGATCCCCTGCGCTCCACCTACCGCGGCATCCGCCACGCGTTGCGAACTGTCCACCAGTGCCTTCCTCACAGAATTTGATTTCCGGCCATCCCCCATCCGTCTGCCGCGGCCTTCACCTAGCCACGTCGAGGACCGGTGCACACTCAGCCGAATCCCCGAATCCGCTTGACGCCCGATCCTAGCAGCCGCTCCGCCAGTCCCAACAACCGGCCGAGGACATGCGAATTGCCAATTATAGTTACCCGCTCTCCGACCCTCTCACAAGGCGCATGCGGCTAGCTGCACCAAATCAGTCCGGCACGCCGGGGACGAGCGGTGACTCTTCCGGCCAGCTTTGCAGGACCCGGCGCACATCTTTTGGTATACTGCAACCTATCTGTTCGTGGTATCGCTGTGTCCAAGAATCTCAACATATCATTCCCCCGAACCGATTCAGGTGACGTCGTGGTAGTCTTCGACGATAGCACAGCTACATCGGACGGGAACGCACCAAGTAGTTCCACCAGCCTCAGCTTGATCCAGGGAATTCGGCACAACGATCAAGAAGCTTGGGATCGCTTTGTACTCTTGTGGGGTCCGCTCATCTATAACCGATGCCGAAAGTGGCTGCCCGACGCCTGCGCCCGCGACGTCTCGCAGGAAGTATTCCTAGCCGTCTGCACGGGCATCCACCGATTCCGTCGCGATGGCCCCAAGCAACGATTCCGGTGTTGGATCAGAACCGTGATCCGCTCGAAACTCCAAGAGCACTGGCGAAAAAACAAACGACAAATCGGCCCGGTCGGCGGAAGTGACAATTTGGAAGCCCTGGGGCGGATTGCTGATCCCCTATCCGATGACGATGACGAGAGTTGGTGCTCTCCCGGTATGATCGTCGCGCGAGGCTTGGACATTTTGCTGCCGACTCTCTCCCCCGAAGTCCAACAAATGGTTCAACTCGTGTACTTCGAGCACTATTCCTACGCCGAGGCGGCACAGAAACTCGGAAAGACGCCCGAAGCGGTGCGACAAGCCATGTGTCGATTTCGCCGAGATCTGAAAGACATGCTGGACGGGTTCTTGGATTAAGAACCCGCCCAGCGCTGGGCCTCCGTTGAGCGATTCCCACTCGTTGGTCCCGTCGCGCACCGGTTCATTCGGCCGCGATTGATGTCACGCTGTTTCGTTAATCATTGGTAGACGGCATTTGGCGAGCCGGTTTTTCCGATCCGCGCCAACGGCGATACCCTGTTCCGCCACCAATCCGCACGAACGGCCGGCCCGAACCCGAGAGGAGATACCCCAATGGGTACCGACCCGCACAAGCAGCACGATCACCCGGCGGACCCGCAGCACGCCGAGGAGACCCAACAAGACGGCCCGGGAACCGGAGACGAGCCAACGTTCGAGATGCAGAATCCGTCGACGGCGGAGGATTCGCACCAATGGCTCCAATCCGTGCTGGCGGAACATGTCGGGCGGCAACTTCCGTTCGAGTCCGAGCCTGAATGCCGAGAGTTCGTCGAGCGCATGAGGGATCTCGAATCGGTGCGCAAGTTGGCCAAAGAGACCGGGGACGAGGAGCCGGACCCAGCGTGGCGTTTGCCGAAAGAGCTGGGACAGTTTGTTCTGTTCGA